>DASVQP010000038.1 GCA_036389135.1 Longimicrobium sp. | reverse complement strand
CGGGTGGCGCTCTCGCATGCCTTGAAGTGAACCCAGTCGGAGAGCCGGATGCGGGAAATCCGCACGTCCGGTTCGATGAGCGGGTCGGGGAAACCGGGCAACCATGCCACGGCGCCCCGACTCGACTCTACTGAGGCCCGCGGTTGCGGTTTTTCGTCCCCGAACCGACTCCCATGCGCCCGATCCGAATCTGCGTTCCGCTCCTCCTGGCCACGGCCCCGCTCGCCGCGCAGGAGCCCGCCGCGTGGGGCGACCCCCTGCGCTTCAGCACCTTCTCCATCGCCGCCGTGGACCCCGCCACAGGCGAGACCGGGGTCGCGGTCACGACGCGCGTGGCGTGCGTCGGGAATGCGGTGCCGCACGTGCGCGCGGGCGTCGGCGCTGTCGCGACGCAGGCGTTCACGCGCGTGGAGTACGGCCCCGAGCTGCTGAGCCTCCTTGCGCGCGGCGTCGCCCCCGCCGAGGCCCTGCGCCAGACGCTGGCGGCGGATACCCTCGCGGCGCAGCGGCAGGTGGGGGTGATCGCGGTGAACGGCGCATCGGCGCAGCACACGGGGACGGGCAACAGTCCGTGGGCCGGTAACCGCGCCGGGCGCAACTACGTCACTCAGGGCAACCTCCTGGTCGGCCCCGAAGTGCTCGCCGCCGTCGCCCGCAGCTTCGAAGAAACCGAGCCCAGCGGCCGCCACCTTGCCGACCGCCTGATCGAAGCGCTCGCCGCGGGCCACGCGGCCGGCGGCGACGCACGAAAGGGGCGCGCCCAGTCCGCCGCCGTCATCGTGGCCGATCCGCGCCCCGGCCGCTCCCGCCGGCCCGACCAGGTCACGGCCGACATCAACGTCTGCGAGCACGCGGAGCCTGTCGCGGAGCTGCGCCGCATCTACAACACGATCTCGGAAACGCTGGGCTTCCGCACCCTCCAGCAGTTCGCCGGATCGGACGTGTGGCAGCTCAAGCTGATCCTCCACGCACTCGGCCACTATCGCCGCGCCGAGACCGAGCTCGCGCGCGACAGCACCGCCAACGTCTACACGCCGGAAGCCGTCGCCGCCGTCGACGCATTCCGCCGCGCCGAAGGCCTCACCGGCCCCGCCCAGGGCTCCCCGCCCGGCCTCGTCGACGCCGAAACGCTCCAGCGCCTCTGGGCCGCCCTCGAGCGCACCGGCAAAGCCGACGCCGTCCGCCGCCGGATCCGGGAGCTGACCGCGGTTCGGAGGTGATGATGAAGACGGGCAACAACGGCGTACACGATGGAAGCTCACAGGACGGCACTGTGCTGGAAGCATTCCTCGCGATTATCGAGCGCGGCATGGCCGAGGATCCAGAGAGCATTCAGCCGCTTTCATCTGATTTGCTTGCACGCGCGGAACGGCTCGTGGGGAAAATGCGCGTGGATCTGACCGAGCGAATCGACTGACTCAGCCTCAGGACAAAGGCAGAGGAGCTGCTGAAATCAGCAGCTCCTCCGGTGGCGAGTAAACTCGCGGCAACAACAGCACAAAGTCCGCCTTCGCGGACTCGGGGGCGAGATCCGTTCGCGTGGCAGGACCCGGCGCGGCGGGAAGCCCGCTCAACGAGCGAATGAATTCGCCGCTGGAACCACACGTAGTCCGCCTTCGCGGACTGGCTTGCGGCTGGCGAGACCGCTTCAGCGGTCTTCCCGTGGTTCCAGCCGAGGGCTTCAGCCCCCGGTTTCCGGGATTCGCGATTCGCCCCCCCGCCGGATTCGGCACGGGCCGCCGCCGCCCCACACCAACCCCGCCCCCACGAGCCCTGCGAAGGCAGGCTTCCCGCGGTTGTTGCAGCGGTTTCAACCGCCGGCCCCACCCTTCAGATCGACCCCATCTGCACCGGCTTCCTCCCCTCCTTGACCTCCGCGCGGAGCTGGCCGCAGGCGGCGGCGATGTCGCTGCCGCGGCTCTCGCGCACGAAGGCGGAGATGCCGCGCGACTCCAGGCGCTCCACGAAGTAGTTCAGACGCTGCCGCTTCGACGGGCGCCAGTCCGTACCCGGGATCGGGTTGAAGGGGATGAGGTTCACGAAGGCGTTGAACTCGCGGATCACCACCGCCAGCTCGTCCGCCAGCTCCGGCAGGTCGGTGACGCCGTCGATCATCACGTACTCGAAGGTGATCCGCTTGCCGCCCGCCGCGTCGAACTTGCGCAGGGCATCGAGGAGCTCGCCGAGGTCGTACTTCTTCTCGAGCGGGATCAGCTTCTGGCGCAGCTCGTGGTTGGGCGCGTGGAGCGAGACGGCCAGGCGGAACTGCTCCGGCATCTCCGCCATGCGCAGGATGCCGGGGACCACGCCCACCGTGGACACCGTGATGCGCCGCGCCCCCAACTTGTAGCCGTGGTTCAGGATGCGCAGGGTAGGGAAGACCGCTTTGGGGTTCATCAGCGGCTCGCCCATCCCCATGAAGACGATGTTGGTGATGTCGTCGTAGCCGTGGCTGCGCGCCCAGTGGCGCGCGCCGCGGAACTGCGACACGATCTCCCCCGCCGTGAGCTGGCGGCGGTATCCTGCCCAGCCAGTGGCGCAAAAGGTGCACGCCATCGCGCACCCCGCCTGCGACGAGATGCACAGCGTGAGGCGCGTGGCGGTGGGGATCAGCACCGACTCGATCAGCTCGCCGTCCGCCAGGCGCCAGAGGTGCTTGGCGGTGCCGTCCACCGAGCGGGAGATCTTGGCCGGCGCGGGGGCGGTGAAGGCGAACGCCTCGCCGAGCGCGGCGCGCTCCGCCAGCGGCAGGTCGGTCATGTCGTCGAAGCCGAACGCCTCGCGCTCGTAGATCCAGCGCAGCACCTGCTTCACGCGGAAGGCGGGCTGCCCCCTGCGCTCGAAGTGGGCGCGGAGCACGGCTTCCGCCTCCTCGGGAAGGAGGCCGATCAGGTCGGTCGGGGGTGCTTCGGGTGTCATGGCGATTTGTTGGACGGAAGTGCTAAGTGCTAAGTGCTAAGTGCTAAGTGCTGAACACCGCTGTTTAGGACTTAGGACTTAGGACTTAGGACTCAGGACTCGGAGTTACATTCGCGCCGTACGCGTTCCGGCTTGATTCCCCCCACCGGCCGCGGTGTTCCCCGGGCGCATGCTTGATGCCGCCGCGGGCCCACGTTAGGTTGACGGGCTTCCGGCCACGCTCCCCCACGGCGTGGCCGGTGCTTTCCACCCCTCTGAGGTGCGCGTGCTGCTGACCGAGCTGCTGACCCCGGACCGCATCCAGGTGCCGCTGCGAGGCGCGTCCAAGGACGCCCTGCTGCAGGAGCTGGTGGAGGTGCTGCACCGCGGCGGTTACCTGAGCGACCCCGCCGACGTGCTGCGCGCCGTGCGCGCGCGCGAAGAGGTGCTGAGCACCGGCATCGGCAGCGGCGTGGCGATCCCGCATGGGAAGTCGGACTCGGCGCCCGAGCTGGTGATGGCGGCCGGCGTAGCGCCCGAGCCGGTGGACTTCGACGCGCTGGACGGGCGCCCCGTGACGCTGGTCTTCCTCCTGGTGGGCCCGGAGTCGGCGGCGGGGGCGCACGTCAAGGCGCTCTCGCGCATCTCGCGCCTGGTGCGCCGCGACGCGTTGCGCGAGAGATTGGCCGCCGCCCGCACGCCGGACGACTTCCTCGCCGTGCTGGCCGAAGCCGAGAGCACGTGAAGCGCTGGCTGCGCTGGACACCGGCGCTGCTGTACATGGCCGCGATCTTTGTGGCCTCCGCCCAGCCCACGGTGCGGCTGCCGGACGTGGACAACTCGGACAAGATGCTGCACTTCGCGGCGTACGCGGGGCTCGGCGTGCTGCTGGCGTACGGCGGTGCACCGGCCGCGGTCGGCCGGCTCCCGCTGATCGCGATCGGGACGCTGTACGGCGCATCGGACGAGGTGCACCAGAGCTTCGTGCCGGGCCGCACACCGGACCTGCTGGACTGGGTGGCGGACACGCTGGGCGCGATCGCCGGCGTACTTGCCGCTCACCGATTCTTCTCACGACGACGCGCCCGTGCCGCCGCGCCGGGTGCCGATCCTTTGCGCCGATGACGGACCACTTCGCCACCGCATTCCGCACCGCCGCCGCGGGCACGCTCCGCGCGGCCGACGCAGGCACCGCCGCCACGCTCGCCGGCTGGGTGCACCGCCGCCGCGACCTGGGCGGGCTCGTCTTCCTGGACCTGCGCGACCGCGAGGGGATCGTGCAGGTCTCCTTCGACCCCGCCTGGACGCCGGAGGATGTGCTCGCCGAGGCGCGCCACCTGGGCCCCGAGGACGTGGTGCAGGTGGAGGGGACGATCTTTCCCCGCATCGCCGGGCAGCACAACGCGGACATGGCCACGGGCGACGTGGAACTGCGCTGCACCGGGCTGCGCATCCTGACGCGCGCCGAGCCGCTCCCCATCCAGGTGTACCGCGCCCCGTCCGACGAGCTGGCCTCCGAGGACCTGCGCCTGCGCTATCGCTACCTGGACCTGCGCCGGCCGGAGCTGCAGAGGAACTTCATCGTGCGGCACCGCGCCGCGCACGCCACGCGCACGTACCTGGGCGGGCAGGGCTTCCTCGAGATCGAGACGCCCATGCTCACCAAGCCGACGCCGGAGGGCGCGCGCGACTTCGTGGTGCCCAGCCGCATGCACCCCGGCGAGTTCTACGCCCTCCCGCAGTCGCCGCAGATCTACAAGCAGCTGCTGATGGTGAGCGGCTACGACCGCTACTTCCAGATCGCCCGCTGTCTGCGCGACGAGGACCTGCGCGCCGACCGCCAGCTCGAGTTCACGCAGATCGACGCCGAGATGGCGTTCGTGAACGAGGAGGACGTCTTCCGGCTGGGCGAGGGGCTGATGGCGGCCGTCTTCCGCGACGTGCTGGGGGTGGAGCTCGCCGTCCCGTTCCCGCGCATGACGTTCATGGAGGCGCTCGCCCGCTACGGCACCGACAAGCCGGACCTGCGCTTCGACCTGCCCATCGTGGACGTGACGGAGGCGCTGGCCGGCGCCGACTTCCGCCTCTTCCAGGCGATCGAGGGTACGGCACAGCGAATCCGCGGCATCCGCATCCCCGGTGGCGCGCGGCTGTCGCGCAGGGAGCTGGACGAGCTGCAGGATGTGGCGAAGCGCGGCGGCGCGGCGGGCGCCCTGTGGGTCAAGCGCGGCGACGAGGGGATGTCCGGCCAGTTCGCAAAGGCGCTCACGGGCGGCGTGCTGGAGTCGTTCCTGGGCGCCAGCGGGATGGAGGCCGGCGATCTGTTCGTGGCCGTCGTGGGCCACTTCCGCTCCGCCCCGGACGCCACCGCCGCGTCCGACGAGGCGATCGCGTCGCCGCTGGAGGGGGCGCTGGACGAGCTGCGCCGCCACCTCGCCCGTAAGATGGACGTGGTGGACGAGACGAAGCACGCGTGGCTCTGGGTGACGGAGTTCCCGCTCTTCGACTGGGATGCGGAGCATGGCCGGCTGGTGTACGCGCACAACCCGTTCAGCATGCCGCACCCCGACGACCTCCCCATCTTCCTGGAGGCCTCGAAGAACGGCGCTCCCACGGGTGCGGAGGCGCGCGCCCTGTACGCCCGCGGCCTGCGCTCGCGCGCGTACGACGCGGTGTGCAACGGCGCGGAGATGGCGAGCGGCTCGGTCCGCATCCACATCCCCGAGCTGCAGCGCTCCGTCTTCGCCGCGATGGGGATCGGCGAGGAGGAGGCGGAGGCGAAGTTCGGGTTCCTGCTGGAGGCGTACCGTTTCGGCGCGCCGCCGCACGCGGGCTTCGCCTTCGGCTTCGACCGCCTGGTGATGCTCCTTGCCGGCGTCGCCTCGATCCGCGACGTCGTCGCCTTCCCCAAAACGACCAGCGCCCGCGCCCTTTTCGAAGGCGCGCCGGTGAAGCTCGGCGAGGATCAGTTGAAGGAAGCGAACATACAGGTGCGTGGGAAGTAATAGGGAAGTGCCAAGTGCCAAGTGCCTAGTGCCTAGTGCCTAGTGCCTAGTGCCTAGAGGGTGACGAAGCGGCCCCAACTGTCATCCTGAGGGAGCCCGCCTAACGGAGCATCGCGGAGCAAGCCGGACTCCCTGCGGTGACCGAAGGATCTAGCCGGCGAGGCAAGGGAACGGTGCGACACGCTGGACCTCACGGCACGCGCAGTAGATCCTTCGCTCCGCGCCGTGGCTCCGAGCATGGGAGAGGGCAGAGAAGCGCGTCGCTCAGGATGACAGAGGGGGTTGGGTGGACGCGCGCAGGGGGCGGTGCGGGGGCGGGCACGGGCGGCCACGTGGGGCCGCCCTTACCAGGGGTGGTGCGTGCGGCGTTAACCGTGCGGGGGCAAAGGGCGGGCAGACACGCAGGTCTGCCCCTACGCGGGTCGGCGTGCGCGAGGGCGGCGGTGCGGGGGCGGACACGGGCGCGATGAATCGCGCCCCTACGGCACGGCGCCGCCTTTACTTGGCACTTAGCACTTGGCACTTAGCACTTGGCACTTGGCACTTCAGTTTCTCCATACACCCGCAGCATAACTAAATGCCTGATACTCCATCGCCGGTCCAGCACCGGCTTCCCGCCGAAGGGGCGGACCCGCTCGCGCTGGGCGGGGTGAACGACGCCAACCTCACCGAGCTCGGGCGCGTGTCCGGGCTGCGCGTGGTCCTGCGCGACGACCACCTCCTCCTCAGTGGTCGGCTCGAAGACGTGGAGCGCACCGTTCCCGTCGCGCAGCACATGATCCAGATGGCGCGCACCGGAGTGCCCTTTGGCACCGACGACGTGGCGCGCTTCTTCGATGCGTCCCGCTCCGGCAACGGAGTGGGTAAGCTGGCCGATCCCGGCCGCGTCGTCGTGCCGGGCGTGCGCCGCGCCATCACCCCCAAGTCCGAGGGGCAGGCGGCGTACCTCCAGAACATCGAGGAGAACGACATCACGGTGGGGATCGGTCCGGCCGGGACCGGAAAGACCTACCTGGCCGTCGCCATGGCGGTGGACGCGCTCTTCAAGAAGCGGGTGAAGCGCATCATCCTGGCGCGCCCCGCCGTGGAAGCCGGTGAGAACCTGGGCTTCCTGCCGGGCGACCTGCAGGAGAAGATCGATCCGTACCTGCGCCCGCTGTACGACTCGCTGGAGGACATGATCCCGCCCGACCGGCTGCGCAGGGCGATGGAGAGCCGCTCCATCGAGATCGCGCCGCTGGCGTACATGCGCGGGCGCACGCTGCAGGACGCCTTCGTGATCCTGGACGAGGCGCAGAACGCCACGCGCGCGCAGATGAAGATGTTCCTCACCCGCCTGGGGCTGAACTCCAAGGCGGTGATCACGGGGGACAAGACGCAGATCGACCTTCCCAACAAGGGCGACTCGGGGCTGATCGAGGTGGAGCAGGTGCTGAAGGGGATCGAGGGGATCGCCTTCTCGTACCTGAGCGGGCGCGACGTCATCCGCCACCGGCTGGTGAAGGAGATCATCGAGGCGTACGCCATCGCCAGCGGCGAGACGGTGCCCGACGGCAGCCAGGAGCCGGTGGCTTCCTGATGAAGCCCGCCGCCGCGGAGCTGCCCCGGCCCGAGCGGCGCGCCGCCCTGCGCCCCGCCGGGGACGATGCGCCCTGGACCCGCGCGCGGCGCCTGCGCCACCACGGCTTCCGCCTGGCCCTGCTCCTGGGCACGGCGGGGGCCGTGACCGCGCTCTTTCCGGCGGCGCGCGGGTCGGACACGCCGGTGCTGGAGCGCGGCGTTGTGGCGCGCAAGGACGTGGTGGCGGAGATCCCATTCCAGATCCCCAAGACCACCGAGGAGCTGCGCCACGACCAGGACGAGGCCGCCAGCGGCATCCCCCCGGTCTACGACTTCGACCCCACCGCCGCGGACAGCGTCGTGCGCGGCCTGCGGGTCTTCTTTGCGTCCGTCGACCGCCAACTCGCCGCCGCACCGGCAGCCGAGCGTGACGAGGCGGTGCGCCGCACCCTGGCCGCCGCCCGCGTCCCCACGACGCTGGGCGCGGTCGAGGTGCTGGGCGACTCCACGCGGCGCGCGATGCTGGCCGCGGCGACCGAGGCGACCGTGCGCGAGCGGTTCGGGCAGGGGATCGCGCGCGGCGCCACCGAGCGCAACCGCCTCCCGGCCGTGCGCGTGCGCGGCCTGCCCGACGGCGAGCGGCTCGTGCCGTCCGACTCGTTGCGCACCGCGGACGAGTTCTTCAGCGGTGCCGCCGCGGCGCTCCCGCCCGAGCTGGGTGCGGATGCGGCGGAGCTGCAGCGCCTGCTGCTGGTGCGCTACTTCCGCCCCTCGCTCGCGCACAACGAGGCGGAGACGCGCGCCGCCCGCGAACGCGCCCGCGCCGCGGTGGACCCGGTGAAGGCGCGCGTCCTGGCCGGCGAAAGGATCGTCGGCGCGCGCGAGCAGGTGGGAGAGCGCGAAGAGGAGCGCCTGCGCGCCTATCAGGCCGCCCTCGACGCGCAGCGCGACGAGCGTGGCGGCGGGCGCACGACGGGGCGCGTTCTGGGCTCCATCCTGTACAACGTGCTCCTGCTGGGCATCGTCGGCTTCCTCCTGCGCCTGGCGCGGCTCCAGGTGTACGATGATGACCGCGCCGTCACGTTCCTGGCGGTTCTGATCGTCGCCGTCTCGGGCATGGCGGCGCTGGTGGCGCGCGGCGGGCTGCCGCCGGAGCTGATCCCGGTGCCCTTTGCGACGCTCGTCGTGGCCGTGCTCTGGGGCGGGCGGCTGGCGCTGGTGACGGCGCTCGTGCTGGCGCTCCTCCTCGGTGGACAGACGCCTTTCCTGGGCGCGGCGACGGCGTTCTCGGCGGCGGTGGGCGGCGCCGCGGCGTCGTTCGGCGTGCGGCTGGCGCAGCGGCGGCTGCAGACGTGGGCGGTGGCGGGAGTTGTGGGGGCGGCGTACGCGGCGTGCGCACTCGCGGTCGGGCTGCAGCGCGCGGAGCCGTGGCAGGTGATCGGCTGGTCCGCGGTGTGGGGCGTGGTGAACGCGACGGCGTGCACGCTGCTGGCCATCGGCTTCCTTCCCGTGGCGGAGTGGTTCACCCGCGTGACGACCGCGCAGACGCTGCTGGAGCTGGCCGATCCCAACCACCCGCTCCTGCGCCGGCTCTCCATGGAGGCGCCGGGGACGTACGCGCACACCATCAGCGTGGCGAACCTGGCCGAGGCGGTGTGCAACGCCATCGGCGCCAACGCGCTGCTGGCCCGCGTGGGGGTCTACTACCACGACGTGGGCAAGATCGCCAAGCCGCACTACTTCATCGAGAACCAGCCGCGCGGCCGCAACCCGCACGACAAGCTGAAGCCGGCCATGAGCGCGGCCATCGTGCGCAGCCACGTCATCGAGGGGCTGCGGCTGGCGGAAGAGTACAAGGTGCCGGCCACGGTGCGCGCCTTCATCACGCAGCACCACGGCACGCAGTCGATATCGTTCTTCCTGGACCAGGCCCGCGCCGCGGACCCGGACGCCCGCGTCAACGCGACGGACTTCCAGTACCTGGGCCCCAAG
The DNA here is from genome assembly GCA_036389135.1 of Longimicrobium sp. NCBI lineage: Bacteria > Pseudomonadati > Gemmatimonadota > Longimicrobiia > Longimicrobiales > Longimicrobiaceae > Longimicrobium > Longimicrobium sp. Next base: position 147,698 of record DASVQP010000038.1, on the reverse strand, counting down.
CCGCAGACGCGCGAGACGGCGGTGGTGATGATGGCCGACTCGGTGGAGTCCGCCGCGCGCGTGCTGCAGGACCCCACGCCGGAGCGGATCCGCGAGCTGGTGGACCGCATCGTGGGCGCCAAGATCGCCGCCGGCCAGCTCGACGAGTGCCCGCTGACGCTGCGCGAGATCCACACGACGCGCGAAGTGCTGGCCCGCGTCCTCTCGGGGATGTACCACCAGCGCCTCGACTATCCCTCCGCCGTCCCCGCCCCGGAACTCCCCCGGGAAGCGCAGGAGCCGGAGCCCACCCGGGCCGCGGGGTGAACGTGCAAGAACTGATCGTGGAGGTGAGCGTGGGCGAAGGCGTGGCGCCGCCCGTCCGGCCGGAGCGCGTGGAGGCCGCCGTGCGCCACGTCCTGCTCGCCGAGGGGGTCGCCGAGGCGGAGATCTCCGTCGCGCTGCTGGCTGACGGCGCCATCGCGGCGATGAACGACCAGTACCTGGAGCACGAGGGGCCCACCGACGTCATCACCTTCGCCATGCACGAAGGCGACGAGCCGCCGCTGGGCGACGTGTACGTGGGCGTGGAGCAGGCCGTCCGCCAGGCCGCCGAGTTCGGCGCGACGGCGGAGGAGGAGGTGCTGCGCGTGGCCGTGCACGGCGTCCTCCACGTCCTCGGCTACCAGCACCCCGACGGACCCGAGCGCATGCAGTCCGAGATGTTCGTCCGACAGGAAGAGCTGCTGCGCTCCTTCCTCTCCGGCGACACATGATTCTTCGCCACGCCCCACCCCTGGCCCGCGCTTGATGCCCGCTTCCGAGCAACTGTCCGTCGCACGCCTCCGCGAGCTCCTCGAGCACGAGGACGACGCGGGGCTGCGCGCGTTCCTGGACGAGGTTCCGCACGCCAGCGACATCGCGGACCTGCTGGAGGAGCTGGACGAGGAGGACCGCGCCCACGCGGTGCGCGTGCTTGCCGGCGACCCGGCGCTCGCCGCCGAGGCGCTGGCCGAGATGGACCCCGACGAGCACCCCGAGGACTCGCTCGCCGGCCTGGAAAACGAGCAGATCGCCGCCGTCGTGGCCGAGATGTCCGACGACGACGCCGCGGACCTGATCGGCGAGATGGACCCGGAAGACCAGGCGCGCGTGCTGGCGGCGCTCCCGGTGGAGGACGCCGGCGAGATCCGCGACCTGATGCGCTACCCGGAAGACTCCGCGGGCGGCATCATGACCACGGAGCTGGTCGCGATCCCCGTGGGCCTCACCGCCGCGGAGGCGACCGAGGAGGTGCGGCGGCAGGCGCTGGAGCAGGAGATGGAGGAGCTTTACGTCGTCTTCGTGGTCGACCGCCGGCGCGTGCTCCAGGGCTTCCTTCCGCTGGCGCGGCTGGTGAGCGCGTCGCCGGCCGCGCAGGTGACGGACCTGCTGGAGGAGGTCCCCGCGACCGTCCTCCCGGAGACGGACCGCGAGGAGGTGGCGCGCATGGTGTCGCGCTACAACCTGACGGTGGTGGCGGTGGTGGACGGCGCGGGGCGGCTGCTGGGCGGCGTGACCTTTGACGACGTCCTGGACGTGATGGAGGAGGAGAACACGCGCGACATCCTCGGCCTCGGCGGCACCTCGCAGGCGGAGGAGCTGCGCGGCGGCTGGCAGGACGCGGTGCGCTCCCGGCTCCCCTGGCTGTGCGTCAATCTGCTGACCGCCTCGTCCGCCGCGGCCATCATCTACGCATTCGAGGACGTGGTGGCGAACGTGGCGCTGCTGGCCGTGTGCATGCCGGTGATCGCCGGCATGGGCGGCAACAGCGGGACGCAGGCGCTGGCGGTGACGGTGCGGCGGCTCGCGCTCACCCCCGGCACCAAGCGGTTGTGGAGCGTCCTCTTCAAGGAGCTCCTGGTGGGTGCCACCAATGGCCTGTTGACCGGCCTCGTCCTCGCCACCGCCACTTACCTCCTCGCCAGCCACGAAGGCGCCAACACCAAGCTGGCGCTGGTGGTGCTGATGTCGATGTGGGGGAACCTGGCCGTGGGGAGCTTCGCCGGCGCCTTCGTGCCCACCATGCTGGAGCGCCTGGGCATCGACCCCGCCATCGCCTCCTCCATCTTCGTGACGGCGTTCACGGACATGTTCGGGTTCTTTTTGCTCCTGGGGCTCGCGTCGCGGATGCTGCTGTAGGGAAGTGCCAAGTCCTAAGTGCTAAGTGCTGTTACTCAGGACCTGGCACTTGGGACTTGGCACTTCTTTTCCTCCCCCGCGAACCGTGTCCACCTTTCGGGGTATCTTCGCGCATGCTTTCCGAGCTGCGGATCCGCAACTTCGCCCTGATCGACCGGCTCAGCGTACGGCTGGGGCCGGGCCTCAACGTGCTCACCGGCGAGACCGGCGCGGGCAAGTCGATCATCGTGGGCGCGCTGGGCCTGCTCCTGGGCGAGCGGGCCTCCGCGGACGTCGTGCGCCACGGCGAGGAGCGCGCGTCGGTAGAGGGCGTGTTCGACGTGGCCGGGCGCGAGGACGTGGAACGGATGCTGGACGAGCGCGGCTTCGAGGCGGAGGAGGGGACGCTCGTCCTCAAGCGCGAGGTGGTGGCCGAGGGGCGCAGCCGCGCCTGGGTCAACGGCTCGCCGACCACCGTCTCCGTGTTGGGCGAGCTGGGGCGGCTCCTGGTGGACCTCCACGGCCAGCACGAGCATCAGACGCTCCTCCGCCGCGACGAGCAGCGCGCCATCCTGGACGCCTACGCAGGCAATGCGGAGGCGGTGGAGAAGATGCGCGCCGCGCACGCCGCCGTCCTGGGGCTGGAGCGCGAGCTGGAGTCGCTAGAGACGCGCCGCCGCGAGGCCATGCAGCGCGCCGACTACCTGCGCTTCCAGGCGGACGAGATCGAAAAGGCCGCCCTCAGCCCCGGCGAGGAGGAGGAGCTGGAGGACGACGCGCGCCGCCTCACCCACTCGGAGGAGCTGACCGCGCTCTCCGGCGGATTGTACGAGGCGCTGATCGGCGCGGACGAGGCGCTGGTGAGCGGGCTGGGGAGCATCCGCCGCGCGCTGGACTCGCTCGTCCGCATCGACCCGTCGCAGGCGGAGCTCCAGGAGCTGTACGACAGCGCGTACTACGCGCTCCAGGAGCTGGGCGACCGCATGGAGCGCTACGCCGCCAACATCGAGCACGATCCCGCGCGCCTGGACGAGATCCGCCGCCGCCAGGACCTGCTTTTCCGCCTGCGCTCCAAGTACGGTGGCACGCTGGAGGAGATCGTGGAGATCGGGCGGCAGGCGCGCGCCGAGCTGGACCTGGTGGACGGCGCCGGCTTCGAGGCCGCCGCGCTCAACAAGCGCCTGCTCGCCGCCCGCGAGGCCCGCGATGCAACGGCCGCCGACCTTACCGTTCGCCGCGACAAGGCGGTCAAGAAGCTGTCGCGCGAGGTCACCTCCGTGCTCCCCGAGCTGGGGATGGCGGGCGGGGTCTTCGCGGCGGTGCGCGTGCCGCTCGCGGCGCCGGGCGCGCACGGGGCGGAGGACGTCGAGTTCCGCGTGTCGCTCAACAAGGGCTTCGACCCCAGGCCGCTCTCCTTTGTCGCCTCCGGCGGGGAGATGTCGCGCATCATGCTGGCGCTCAAGACGATCCTGGCGCGGCTGGACTCCGTCCCCACGCTGATCTTCGACGAGGTGGACGCGGGCATCGGTGGGCGGGTGGGGCTGCAGGTGGGGGACAAGATGCGGGAGGTGGCGGGGAGCCATCAGGTCTTCGCCATCACCCACCTTCCGCAGATCGCCTCGCGCGCGCACCTGCACCTCCTCGTCTCCAAGCTGGAGCGCGACGGGCGCACTACCACCGAGGTCACCCCCCTGGAATCCGCCGGCCGCGTCTCCGAGATCGCCCGCATGCTCGGCGGCGATCCGGAGAGCGAGAAGTCGCTGGAGCACGCGCGTGAGCTGCTGGAGCGCGGAGTGACCGCGGGGATGAAGGGATGAGGGGGTGAGGGGATGAGGGGATGAGGGGCTGAAGGGATGAAGGGATGAGGGGATGAGGGGAGGGGGATGTGGGATGAAGGCATGAAATTATCGGGGCTGTGTAGTTCATCCCCTCATCCCCCATCCCCTCATCCCCGTCCGTCAGGCTTTCCCCCACAACCGTGTAGCGCCGAACGCCTTTCACCGCAGAAGATTGCGCGCTATATTCGGCGCGTTGACTCGCACCCTTCCGCGGAGGATCTCCCGGTGAAGAAGCAGCGCAAGTTCGCCGCGGCAGCCGTGGCGCTGGTGGGCGTCGTGGGGTACCTGATGGTTACGGGGATGAAGGACTCCGCGATGTACTACTACACCCCCACCGAGCTGGTGTCGGCGGTGAACAAGGACCCGTCGCTCCACGCGCTGGGGTACAAGGTGGGCGGGCGCGTGGTGCCCGGCACCGTGCGCTACGACCAGCGCACGCTGGACCTCTCCTTCTCCGTGATGGACATCGCCAACGGGACCACGCAGTTCCCCGTGAAGTACAACGGGCCGCTCCCGGACACTTTCAAGGAAGGGCGCGACGTGGTGGTGGAAGGGAAGTTCACGCGGGCCGGCACCTTCGAGGCGTCCACCGTGCTCACCAAGTGCGGCTCGCGCTACGAAGCCGTCGAAGCGGATCTGAAGACGTCGTGATCACTTCGATCGGCGAAGTCGCCCTCTGGGTGGCGCTCCTCCTGGCCGGGTGGGGCGCCACGCTCGGCTTTGTGGGCGGGCGGCGCGGGCGCGGAGACCTGGTGCTCAGCGCCGAGCGCTCCGTGTACGCCGTGTTTGCGCTGCTGCTGGTGTCGTGCGGGGCGATCATCGCGTCGTTCCTGCGCAACGAGTACGTCTACCAGTACGTCGCGGGGTACTCCAACCGCGAGCTCTCCCTCTTCTACAAGATCACGGGGCTGTGGGCCGGGCAGACCGGCTCCCTCGTCTTCTGGGCCACGCTGCTGGCCCTCTTCTCGGCCATCGTCGTCGCGCAGAACCGGCGGCGCAACCGCGAGTTCATGCCCTACGTCACGGGGACGAACCTCGCGGTGCTGGCGTTCTTTATGGTGGTGATCGTCTTCGCGTCCAACCCGTTCAAGCTGCTGGACTTCACCCCGGCCGACGGCCGTGGGCTCAATCCGCAGCTCCAGAACTACTGGATGACGATCCACCCGCCGACGCTGTACCTCGGCTTCACCTGCTTCACCATCCCGTTCGCCTTCTGCGTGGCCGCGCTCCTTTCGGGGCGGCTGGACACGCGCTGGATCGCGACCACGCGCCGCTGGACGCTGCTCGCGTGGTTCTTTCTGACGGTGGGTATCATCTTCGGAATGATGTGGGCGTACGAGGAGCTGGGCTGGGGCGGCTACTGGTTCTGGGACCCGGTGGAGAACGCGTCGCTCCTCCCCTGGCTTACCGGCACGGCGTACCTGCACTCCGTGATGATCCAGGAGAAGCGCGGAATGCTCAAGATGTGGAACGTGCTGCTTGTGATGGGCACCTTCCTCCTCAGCATCTTCGCCACTTTTTTGACGCGCTCCGGGCTGATCGAGTCGGTGCACTCGTTCGCCGAGAACCTGACGATCGCGTACATCTTCCTCGGCTTCCTGAGCGCGCTGATCCTGGTGACGGCGGGGCTGGTGTGGTGGCGCCGCGACCGCTTCGAGCCGGACCACCGCATGGAGTCGTTCGTCTCCCGCGAGGCGGCGTTCCTGGGGAACAACCTCCTCTTCGTCACGGGGATGTTCGCGGTGCTCTGGGGGACGATGTTCCCGCTGATCTCCGAGGGCTTCGCGGGGCGCAAGATCACGGTGGGGCCGGAGTGGTTCAACCGCGTCAACATCCCCATCGGGCTGATGCTGCTGGCGCTGCTGGGGATCGGGCCCGTCATCGCCTGGCGCAAGGCGTCGCCGCGCAACCTGCGGCGCAACTTCCTGGCGCCCGTGTCGGTCGCGGTGGTGACCGCGGCGGTGCTGTGGATGGTGGGGGTGCGCCACACTTACGCTCTGCTCACCTTCGGGCTGGGCGCCTTCGTGATGACTACGATCGTGGTCGAGTTCCACAAGGGGACGCGCGCGCGGGCCCACATCGAGCGCGAGCGCTACCTGGCGGCCATGATGCACCTGGTGGCGCGCAACCGCAGGCGCTACGGGGGCTACGTGGTGCACGCCGGGCTCGTGGTGATGTTCGCCGGCTTCGCGGGCGCCGCCTTCAACGTGGAGGAGCAGGCCGCCCTCTCGCCCGGCGAGTCGGTGAAGATCCGCTCCCCGTTCGGGCATCAGTACACGCTGACGTACCAGGCGATGTCGTCGTACCCGGCGCAGAACATGAGCAAGCTGGTCGCGTCCGTCGAGGTCGCGCGCAACGGCGAGTTCGCGGGGATGCTCACCGCCGAGAAGCGCGCCTACAGCCGCCGCGAGGAGATCGTGAGCGAGGTGGGGATCCGGCGCGCGTGGAACGAGGACCTGTACCTGATTCTGGCCGGCATCGACAACATGGAGGCGGTGGCGCAGGGGACGAACCCGCGGCCCGTGGTCACCTTTCGCGTCCTGGTGAACCCGCTGGTGCCGTGGATCTGGCTCGGCGGCCTCATCATGGCCATCGGCACGCTGGTGGCGATGTGGCCCTCCGCCGAGGCCACGCGCCCCGTCCCCCGCCTGCGCGCGCCGGTTGCAGTCCGCGAGCCCGAGCTGGTGGAGGCGTGATGCGCATCCTCCTGGCCGCGCTCCTGCTGGCGCTCGCCGCGCCCGCGCACGCGCAGGTGCAGGCGAAGCTCCCGCCTAAAGTGCAGGCAGTGGTGCACGAGACGCTGGTCAGCCTGCGCTCTCCCGTCACCCCCTCGCACACGCTGGACATGTGCCCTGCGGCCGAGGCGATCGCCCTGCGCGATACCATCCGCACGGCCGCGCTCCAGGGCCAGACGTCGGACCAGATCGTGGAGGGCGTCGTCGCGCGCTACGGCGAGCGGATGAGGACGCTGCCGCGCCGCGACGGCTTCGGCCTGTGGGCGTGGCTCGCGCCGCCGCTGGTGCTGCTGCTGGGCGGATTCGCCGTCTTCTTCGCCATTCGCCGCATGCGTGGCCGCACCGCCGCCACGCCCGTGCCCGCCGGCGCGATGACCGACGAGGACCGCGCGCGGCTCGACGCGGCGCTGCGGGCCTTCGAGCGCGGCGAGGCGGGCGTATGACGGTGCTGGTCTTCGGTCTGATCCTGGCGCTGGCCGCCGCGGCGTGGGTGATCCGCCCCATCGCGGGGCGGCGCACGGCGGTGCTGGTGGATGCCGCGCCCGGCGCGCTGCTCGATGCCGATGCCCGCCGCCGCGCCACGCTCGCCTCGCTCCGCGAGCTGGAGTACGACTTCCTGGGTGGCAAGCTGGACGAGACGGACTACCGCGCCCAGCGCGACCGCATGTCGTACGAGGCGCTGGAGGCGATCCGCGCCGCCGAGACCGCGGAGCGCGCCGTCACCGGCGGGCGCCGCGAGGCGCGCGTGGAGGCGGCCCACGCCTGCGGCTTCGCCAACCCCGCCGGGAGCCGCTTCTGCGCCGGGTGCGGCAAGCGGCTGCGTTGACGGCCGGCGCGGTCCCCGCGGTCGAGGCGATCGCGGTGGAGAAGTGGTACGGCCCGCTCCCGGCGGTGCGCGGCATCTCCTTCGCCCTCGCGCCGGGCGAGTTCCTCACCGTCTTCGGACCCAACGGGGCGGGGAAGACGACGCTCCTCCGCATCCTCTGCGGCGCCGTCGCCCCCACCCGCGGCTCCGTGAAGATCGGCGGGGAGGAGACAAAGGGCGGCGAGGGCGAGTGGCGGCACAAGATCGGCCTCCTCTCGCACCAGACCTTCCTGTACCCGGGGCTGACGGCGGGGGAGAACCTGGACTTCTACGCCCGGCTCTACTCCCTTCCAGACCGCGCCGCCCGCGTGGGCGAGGCGCTGGCGTCGGTGGGGCTGTGGGAGCGGCGAGACGACCGCGTGCGCACCTTCAGCCGCGGGATGCAGCAGCGGGTGGCGCTGGCCCGCACCCTCCTGCACGACCCCGAGGCGGTTTTCCTGGACGAGCCGTACACCGGCCTCGATCCCCACGCCGCCGCCACGCTCCGCGGCGTCCTGGAGCGCCTGCGCGACGGACGGCGGACGGTGGTGCTGGTGACGCACAACCTGTCGCAGGGGCTGGAGCTGGCGGACCGGGTGGCGGTGCAGGTGGGCGGCGAGTGGGTCTCCGACGAGCCCCGCTCCGCGATCGACGCCGCGCGCTGGGAGCAGCTCTACACCGAGCGCGTCGCCGCCGCGGTATGAGCTTCTTCGCCCAGATGTGGGCCGTGGCGCGCAAGGACCTGCTCCTGGAGCTGCGCTCCCGCGAGCGCGTCCTCTCCATGGCGACCTTTGCCGCGCTGGTGGCGGTGGTGTTCTCCTTCGCGCTGGACCCGTCCGTCAGGGCGCGCGAGATCGCCGGCGCCATGATCTGGGTGACGGTGCTCTTCGCGGGGACGCTGGGGATGGGGCGCGCCTTCGCCCTGGAGCGCGAGGCCGATGCGCTCACCGGCGTGCTGGTGTCGCCGGTGGACCGGGGGGCGCTCTTTTTGGGGAAGTGGCTCGCCAACCTGGCGGTGGTGCTGGTGGTGGAGGCGGTGATCTTTCCCGTGTACGGTCTCTTCTTCGGGCTGCCGTACGGGCGGTCGCTCCCCGCGCTGGTGGCGGTGGTGGTGCTCGCCACGCTGGGCTTCATCGCCCTGGGCACGCTGTTCGGTGCCATCGCGGCGCACACCAGGCTGGGGGAGACGCTCCTTCCCATCCTGATGCTGCCGCTCCTGATCCCGGTGGTGATCTTTGCCGCATCCGCCACGCAGCGGCTGCTGGCGGGGCGCCCCGTCGCCGAGATCTCGTCGCAGCTTCGCATGCTTGCGGCGTTCGATCTCGTGTTCCTGTTCGTGTGCACGGCCCTCTTCGGCGCCGTGCTGGAGGAGTGATGACGACCGACGACAACTCGCTCGCGGGCACCCGCCGCTGGGCGATCATGCTGAACGCGCTGGCCGCGCTCGCGCTGACGGCCTCTCTGTACATGGTGTTCTTTTACGCCCCCACCGAGGCCGAGATGGGGGTGGTGCAGCGCATCTTCTACGTGCACGTACCCTCGGCGTGGGTAGCGTTCCTGGCGTTCGGGATCGTGGCCCTCTGCTCGCTCGGCTACCTCTGGCTGCGCGACGAGCGGCTCGACGCCATCTCCGTGGCCTCCGCCGAGCTGGGGCTCCTCTTCACCACCATCGTGCTGGTGACGGGGCCGCTTTGGGGAAAGATCGCGTGGGGGGCGTGGTGGGTGTGGGAGCCGCGCCTGACGCTCACGCTTCTGCTGTGGTTCATCTACGTCGGCTACTTCATCCTGCGCGGCGCCGCCGACTCGCCCGAGCGTGGCAAGCGCTTCGCCGCCATCCTGGGAATTGTCGGCGCGGTGGACATCCCGCTGATCCACCTGAGCGTCACCTGGTTCCGCTCGCAGCACCCCGAGGCCGTGATCCTGCGCCCCGAGGGCCCCCAGGCCGCCCCCGAGATCGTGCAGACGCTCCTGGTGTCGTTCCTCGCCTTCACCCTCCTTTTCTTCGGCCTCCTGATGGTGCGCTACGGCCTGGAGCGGCTCGAGAACCGCGTCGACGCGCAGCGGATCCGCTCGACCCTGCGGCCGTCGGTGCGTAGCGCTGGCGGGATCGCCTGATGCGCCGCGCACTCCTGGCCCCGATCCTGGCCCTGTTGCTCGCCTTCGGCAGCGCACCGCTGCGCGCGCAGGAGCCCGCTCCCGCCGCATCCGCTCCGGCCTCCGCCGCCACGCCGGACGCGTCGCAGGCGCTCCGCACCAACGTGCAGACGCTCCCGGAGCAAACCGCCCCACCGCGCACCCTGCGCGCCTACTGGCACGTCTTCGCGGCATTCACCTTTGCCTGGCTGATGATCCTCGGCTACGCGATCTCCCTCGCGCGCCGGTTCAAGCGCCTGGAGCAGCAGGTGGATGCGATGGGTGGGGAGAGACCGCGGGTCTAATCTGAGTTTTCGACGTCCATCGCACCCCCTCCTCTGTTCACCAGGGTTCGTCTGAATGCGGCCGTTGCCGTTCGCACCGCGACACGCGACAGGAGTCCGGCCGGAGTTCCGGGCGGAGATCGAGCGCGTGATCGAGGGCATGCCGCCGGGCATCCTGAGGGTTCTGGAAGAAGAGGGGTACGCACTGGTTTCGGGCCGGACAATGCTCGAGGCGGAGCCTGTATTGCGCGGTCAGGCACCACGTGGCTATCCACCCGACGCCACATGGGCCAACGTGTCTGGCGGATTTCAAGGCGGTGGTGCCAAACGCATTGTCCTCGCGGAGACTTATGAAGACTACGACACCGGCCTTATCGGTTTCTGCACGGATGTCGCCGAGGCGCTGCGCCACGAGATCGGGCACGCTGTGGACCAGGCATTGCGCGGTGCATCCACCGCCGACGAGTTCAGCTCCGCGTACCTGCTGGGGCGACGACGTGTCGAGGAATGGAACCTTCGTGATCAACTTGAATACTTTTTGAATGAGACGGTCGACGCGGGCGCCGAAGAGACATTCGCGGAACTCGTCGCGATCGTAAGCGGAGGTGGCGCGGCCGGAATGGACGAGTTGATGCGTTCTACCTTCCACGAGGCGTTGTCCGTGGTGACCAGGATATTGGAGGGCCTATGAGCATCTCGATCATGCGTGGGACCGAGGAGACACTTCGCGTCGCCGTGCGGACCGCTGAACCGGACGGCACGCGGAGCGATAGCTTTCGGGACGTGCAGCCCGGGGAGACGTTCTTCCGCATACCTTACCACGTGTTGCGTGCGCATGTCGGGGAGACCCTGGAGTGGGAAGCCCTGCAACAGGAAGCACGGCGGGACGCCGCGGTAATCAGCGGAGATTAATGAGTGACGCAGCCGCGTCTGACGGGTGACGCGCACAACACGCCGTTGCCGCCTTCGCGTGGCTGATGATCCTGCGCTATGCAATCTCTCTCGCCCGCCGCTTCCGCCGCTTGGAGCAGCAGGTGGATGCGATGGGTTCAGGAGGAGGCGGGCGAGTAAACTCGCGGCAACGACAGCACAAAGTCCGCCTGCGCGGACTCGGGGGGAGAGATTAGTCGTCTCTCCCCTTTTGTGTGTCCAGGGCGGGGGGTGAGGTCGAACGGATGGAGCGAGAGTTCGGCGCGGGAGAGAGCACGGGCAGCCACGCGGGGCTGCCCCTACGAGTTGCGGTGCGGAGGGGCAGGGGGCAAGGGCGGGCAGACACGCAGGTCTGCCCCTACGGGATTCGGGTGTGGTGCGATTGTCGGGGCGGGGGCGGAGGGTGGGCGCGATGAATCACGCCCCTACCGCCTCGCGCGGCCTGACGCCCCCTCTCTCGATAACGGCGAGGGCGCAGCCCTCTCCTGTTATCGGGAGAGGGGGCAGCGAGGAACGAGCGGGGGTGAGGGCCACCTCCCCTCACCGCAGCTGCTCCACCGCCGTAGTGCGGTCCACGTGGATCACGGCGTCGAACTGGTCGGCGAGCCGGGCGGTAAAGTAGTGGCTCTGGCGCTCCGTGCGCGGCGCGTAGATCACGCCGACGGCGCGCTCCAGGCGCTCTTCGCGGAGCGCGGGGGCGGCGGGCGAGCCGCGCAGGATCAGGAGAAAGCTCGCGATCTCCGTCTGGTGGAAGAGATTCGCGAAGCTCTCCGGGAGGGCCGGGCGCAACGCGGTCTCCAGCCCCGGGCCGCCCCAGAAGGTGGCGGCGGTCACCTCGCCCTCGTAGGTGGTGAAGCCCAGGAGGAAGGCTCCGCTGCGCTCGCGCATCAGCTGCCCAACCGTGAGCTGCCCCTGCGCACCCATCTCCGTGGCGCGCACGTCGCCCACGTGGGAGTTGTGCGCCCACACGGCGATCTTGCCGCTCTGTCCGCGCGCTTCCAGGTGCGCGGAGAGCGCCGCGAGCGTCTCGGCCATGTGCCGGTCGCGCGCGTTCCAGGCCGTGTGGCCCCCGAAGGCGTTGGTGCGGTAGAACTCTTCAGCGCTCCGCACCACGCGCGCGCTCTGCACCGCGTCGAAGAGCTCGGGGTCGGCGGGCGCGGCGGCGGCGCGCTGCTCCATCTCCTGGAGCTGCGCGGCGGCGAAGGTGGCGCACGAGGCCGCCGGGTTGGAGGCGGCCGCGCTCGCGTACCGCTCCGGGCTGCGGTTGTGCGCGGCGAAGCAGGCGTACCGTGTCCGCGCCCGGTCTGCCGCGGCGGCGTCCACGCGCGACAGGTACGCCACGACGTCGTCCATCGACGGGTAGAGGCTGTACACGTCCATCCCGTAGAACCCCACACGCGCCGCGGCGGGCCGCGCGGCGTTCAGCGCGCGCAGGTCGCGGACGAGGTCGCGCACGACGGTGTTGCGCCACATCCAGTACGGGAACTCCGTGAAGCCAGAGAGCGCGGCCTCCGGCGTGGCGTCGCTTCCCTGGCCGCGAATGTACTGGTTCACGCGGCGCGAGGCGGGCCACTCGCCCTCCACCACGATGGCCGCGAAGCCGCGCTCGTCGATCAGCCTTCGTGAGATCCGCGCGCGCTCCGCGTAGAACTCGTGCGTGCCGTGGGTCGCCTCGCCCAGCATGACGAAGCGGGTGTCGCCGATCGCGGCGAGGAGCGGGTCGTAGTCGGCGGCGGTGCCCCGCAGCGGGAGCGCGGCCTGGCGCACCGTCTCGACGGCGGCATCGGGCTCGACGGAGCCGGTGGTCTCGCCGCACGCGGCCAGGGCGAGCAAGGCGGGGACGAAGATTTTCAGCTTCATGGCGGTTCTCCTGCGGACTACTTTTCACGTGGCCGAGGGGCATAACGGAAGCCCCATTCGGCAGAGCGGGTGCCGCGGCGGCTTCACGGCGGGTCCGTGGCGGAACATCTGGCGCACCGTACATTGGGCCTCCCGGTGCGGCGCTTGCGTGCGCCGTGCGCGACTCGCCGCGTCACACCCGCGCGGGCGATGGTCCGACCAACACACGACGGAGGCACACGATGCCGTTCAACCTTCCCGATCTGCCGTACGCGTACGATGCGCTGGAGCCGCACATCGACATGCAGACGATGCAGTTCCACCACGACAAGCACCACGCCGCGTACGTCACCAACCTGAACGCCGCGCTGGAGAAGCACCCGGATTTCCATGCGGGCGACGACATCGAGGCGCTGCTGCGCCGCATCGACGACGTGCCGCAGGACATCCGCAACGCGGTGCGCAACAACGGCGGAGGCCACGCCAACCACTCGCTCTTCTGGCAGGTGATGGGCCCCAACGGCGGCGGCGAGCCCACCGGAGCTCTCGCCGACGCGCTGACGCAGGCGTTCGGCGGCTACGACCAGCTCAAGACCCGCATGATTGACGCGGGCAAGGGCCGCTTCGGGAGCGGGTGGTCGTGGCTGGTGGTGGACGACCAGGGCAAGCTCCAGGCGATCGACACGCTCAACCAGGACTCGCCGCTGATGCTGGGCTACACGCCGATCCTGGGCGTGGACGTGTGGGAGCACGCCTACTACCTGCAGTACCAGAACCGCCGCCCCGACTACCTCGAGGCGTGGTTCAACACGATCAACTGGGAAGAGGTTACCCGCCGCTTCCAGCAGGCGCAGGCAAGCTTCGGCGCGCAAGGCTGACGCTCCAGCTGATGGGCACCCCCGCCGCGGGTTCGGCGGGGGTGCTTTCGTTTCCCGGTGCAGGGAAGGGCGCGGTGTTGTAGATTGCGGGCCGGTCACGAGATCACGAACGACATGAAAGGCTGCTGATAGATGGCTCGTCTGTTCCGCAAGAAAGAAGAAGGAAAGAAGTCGCTCTGGGACCGCATCGTGGACGTCGCGCTGACGGACGTGACGGTGCTGGTGAAGGGGATGGACGAGGGGTCGCTCGAGGGGCTGGAGGAGACGCTGATCGGGGCGGACTTCGGAGTGCCCTCCACGCTGCGGCTGGTGCGAGTGGTGGAGACGCTGGCGGAGCGCGGGATCGCGCGGTCGCAGAACGACTTCCAGCGCGCGGTGCGCGAGGAGATCGTCGACATCCTCTCCGCCGGGCGGTCGGACACGGCCCTGCGCTTCAACTACGATGAGGGCCCCACCGTCTTCCTGATCGCGGGCGTAAACGGGGTGGGGAAGACGACCACCATCGCGAAGCTGGCGCACCGCCTCACGCGGCAGGGGCGCAAGGTGCTCATCGCGGCGGGCGACACCTTTCGCGCGGGCGCCGTGGAGCAGCTCAAGCGCTGGGCGGACCGCGTGGGGTGCGACTTCGTGGGCGCCGAGGCGGGCCGAGACCCCGCCGCCGTGGCCTTCGACGCCATGGAGCGCGCCATCGCCAACGAGACCGACGTCGTGATCGTGGACACGGCCGGCCGCCTGCACACGCAGACCGACTTGATGAAGGAGCTGGAAAAGGTGCACCGCGTCATCGGGAAAAAGCTCCCCGGCGCGCCTCACGAGACGCTGATGGTGCTCGACTCCACCGTCGGCCAGAACGCACTGGCGCAGATCCGCACCTTTGGCCAGACCCTCCCCCTCACCGGGATCGTCCTCACCAAGATGGACGGCACCGCCAAGGGCGGCATCGTCGTCGCGATCAAGGAGGAGTTCGACCTCCCCGTGAAGTTCATCGGCGTCGGCGAGTCGCTGGAGGACCTGGTGCCGTTCGAGATCGAGGCGTTCGCGGAGGAAGTGCTGACGATGTAGGAAGGGAAGTGCGTGAGTGCGGGTGCGTGGCACCACCCCGCTTATGTCATCCTGAGCGACGCGCTTCTCCGGCCCCGCCCCGGCTCCGCACTTTGGCGCGAAGCGAAGGATCTACTGCGCGTGCCGAGGGGCCCGTCGTTACCCACCGTCCTCTTGCCTCGCCGGCTAGATCCTTCGTTCGCCGCAGGAGTCCAGAGGGCGCGGCGGAGGTTGGCGTGGGCGGCTCTCTCAGGATGACAGATGGCTGGACGGATATCCGCGTCACAACGCACTAACGCACTAACGCACTAACGCACTCCTTCTCCCGTGGTTCGCGGAAAACCGCTCAAGCCCGTCATCCTCCCCACCACGCCCGAGGGCGCGGAGCTTCCCGCGTACTCGGAGCTGGATCGCCCCATCCAGTTCCTCAAGGGTGTGGGGCCCAAGCGCGCGGACCTCCTCAAGAAGATGGGGCTCCTCAACGCGCGCGACCTCCTTTTCCACGTCCCGCACCGCTACGAAGACGCCAGCACGATCACAAAGATCAACGCGCTGGATCCGGGGATGGAGGCGACCATCATCGGGCGCGTGGTGTCCAAGGGCGTGCTCCCCACGCGCAGGGGGCTGCGCATCTTCCAGGCGGTGGTGCGCGACGGGAGCGGGCTGATCGAGTGCTCGTGGCCGGGCCAGCCCTTTCTCGACCGGGTCCTGAAGAAGGGCGACCTCCTCCTCCTCTCCGGCACCGTGCGCTTCTACCACGGGCGCCAGTTCCAGCCGCGCGAGTTCACCGTCATCGCTGCGGAGGGCGAGGAGTCGTCGGAGGAGACGGGCGCCATTTTCCCCGTCTACCCGGCGACGGAAGGGCTGACGCACCGGCAGGTCCGCAACCTGATCGCGGACAACCTGAACGGCCTGCTGGAGTCCGCAAAGAGCGACGATCCGCTGGATGACGCGTTGCGCGAGGATGCGGGGGTCCTGCCGCTGTGGAAGGCGCTCGACCAGATGCACCGCCCCTCGACGCTCGCCGAGGCGGAGGAGGGGCGGAGGCGGCTCGCGTTCGAGGAGCTCTTCTTCCTCCAGATTCTGCACGCCCGCGTGCGCCGTGAGGCCACTGTGGAGCGCCAGGGGATCGCCTTCGAGCGGAAAGACCACCTGGTGCGCCCCTTCCACAAGTCGCTTCCCTTTGCGCTCACCGGCGCGCAGAAGCGTGTGCTGAAGGAGATCGGCGACGACATGGCGGCGCCGCGACGCATGAACCGCCTCCTGCAGGGCGACGTGGGGGCGGGGAAGACGGTGGTGGCGCTCTTCGCCATGCTGCGCGCGGCGGAAAACGGCTACCAGGCCGCGCTGATGGCGCCCACCGAGATCCTGGCGGAGCAGCACGCGCGCACCCTCGTCAAGCTCCTGGGCGACGTCCCCGCCGGCGTCACGCTCCTCACGGGCCGGCTCAGCGCGAAGCAGTGGAAGGAGGCCGCCTACCGCATCGCCGTGGGCGACGCGGACCTGGTGGTGGGGACCCACGCGCTGATCCAGGAAGCGGTGGAGTTCCACAAGCTGGGGCTGGTGGTGGTGGACGAGCAGCATCGCTTTGGCGTCAAGCAGCGGCTCGCGCTCACCGAGATGGGCACGCACGCGGACACGCTGGTGATGTCCGCCACGCCCATACCGCGCTCGCTGGCGCTGACGCTGTACGGCGACCTGGACATCTCCGTGCTCGACGAGCGCCCGCCCAACCGCCGCCCCGTGCGCACCGCGCTGCGCAACGAGTCGGCGCGGCCCAAGGTGCTGGCCTTCGTGCGCGAGCAGGTGGAGCAGGGAAGGCAGGCGTACTTCGTCTACCCGCTGGTGGACGAGTCCGAGAAGCTGGACCTGAAGTCCGCCACGGAGGAGTTCGAGTCGCTGCGCGTCCTCTTCCCCGACTTCCGCCTTGCGCTGATCCACGGCCAGATGCCGGGCGAGGAAAAGGATCGCGTGATGCGCGCGTTCGGGGCGGGCGAGATCGACGTTCTCGTCTCCACCACGGTGATCGAGGTGGGGATCGACGTGGCGAACGCGACGGTGATGGTGGTGGAGCACGCCGAGCGCTTCGGGCTTTCGCAGCTCCACCAGCTTCGCGGCCGTGTAGGGCGCGGATCGGAGGAGAGCTTCTGCATCCTCCTTTCCGCCGGCGCCGAGCACCTGGAGCGGCTGCGCATCTTCGCTTCCACCGAGGACGGCTTCGCCATCGCCGAGGCCGACATGCGCCTCCGCGGCTACGGTGATCTCTTCGGCGCGCGCCAGTCCGGCCTTCCCGCCTTCCGCTTCGCCGACCTGGAAAAGGATGCCGCGCTTCTCTCCAAGGCACGCGGTGAAGCGCGCCGCATCGTGGACGAGGACCCGAACCTGGAGCGTCATCCGGCTCTCAAGAAGGCGCTCCACGCGCGGTACGGCGAGCGGGCGAAGATGTTCGGGGTCGGGTAAATGATCGGGATGGCGTGGGTCGAGGTGGGGCGGAGGAGGGCAGACACGCGTGTCTGCCCCTACGGCATCGGTGCGGAAGGCGAAGGTCGAAGCGGGGGTGAGGGTGGGCGCGATGGATCGCGCCCCTACAGGGCTGGACGTCGCGCCATTCCTCATTCACGGCGTTGACACCCCCGTCAACTCCGTATACTTTCGCGCCTCCTCAAACCGACGAATTGATGCTGCTGGGAGCCCACGTGTCCACCGCCGGCGGGTGCTGCAACGCACCGGGCCGCGCCGAGGAGATCGGCGCAACCGCCATCCAGATCTTCACCAAGCAGCCCAACCGCTGGGCCGAGGTGGAGGTGGGGGAGGAGGACGCCGCGACGTTCCGTGCGGCGATCACCGCGCTGGCGATCGGCTTCACCAACGCTCACGACTCGTATCTCATCAACCTCGCCACCGCCGATCCGGTGCTGCGCGAAAGGTCGCTTGAGGCGTTCAAGGGCGAGCTGCGGCGGGCCGAGCGGCTGGGGCTCGATGCACTCGTCACGCACCCCGGCAACGCGACCGACGGCGACATGGCGCGCGGACTGGCGCAGAACGCCGCGCTGATCGAACAGGCGCTGGAAGAGGTGCCCGGATCCACGATGGTGCTGCTGGAGACGACGGCGGGGGCCGGGCGCGTGCTGGGCTCGACCTTTGAAGAGCTGGCGGAGATCATCGATCGCATCTCACCTCTTCAGCGCCACCGCGTGGGCGTGTGCCTGGACACCTGCCACGTGTACTCCGCCGGCTACGATCTGCGTGAGGATTACGACGGCGTCATCGCGCGCCTGGCGGACACCGTGGGGCTCGACCGGCTGCGCCTCCTGCACCTGAACGACTCCAAGTGCGCCTTCGGCAGCAAAAAAGACCGCCACGAGGCGATCGGCGAAGGGTCGCTGGGCGACGAGCCGTTCCGGCGCATCATGACCGACGAGCGGCTCGCGTCGCTTCCCAAGGTGCTGGAGACGCCAAAAGGTGACGACCACGCGGCCACCGACCGGGCCAACCTCGCGCGCCTGCGGGGTTTCCTGGCGTGAGCGCGGGCCGTCCACGGTGGGAACTCCCGCCGTTGGCGAGGGGTACCCCGCACATCATGAAACACCGCCCCAACGCCCGACTGTTCCTGCTGATCGCCGCTCTTGCCCACGTGCTGGGCGGCGACCTCGGGGCGTTGCTGCACCGCTCGGCGCCGCTCGCGCCAGCCGGGATCACGATCGGTGCGCTGGGCTCGGAGGACGACCGCGCCCCGGTGCCGGAGCACCCGCGCGACTGCGCCTTCTGCCAGACGCTGGCGAACGGCACGCTCGCGCTTCCGGAGCGCGGCCTCGCGCTGCGCGCCGGCTTCGTCGACGCCGCCATTCCGGCGCCGCCGCCGAGCATCGCGCGCCGTCTCCTGTCGGCGTCGCCCTCGCTTCCACGCGGCCCTCCCAGCATCTCCTGACGACCGCGGCGCCCCCATTGGGCCGCGCACCGTGACCACACCCCGCGCGCGAATGCCCGGGGTGCATCCGATCTGTCCGTCCAGGAGTGCAACATGAAGTTTCGTACTTTCGTGCGGTCCGCGCTCGCCGCGGCCGCGTTTGCATGGCTCGCCCCGGCGGCGGCGCACGCCGACGAGGTGGGTCCCATCACGGGCGTCGTGCGCGATGCCCGTGATGGCGCCCCGCTCCCCAACGCCCGCGTCACCATCGCGGAGATCAGCCGCTCCATCACCACGGGCGGCGACGGTTCCTTCACCTTCCGCGCGTTGCGCCCGGGGACGTACCACCTGGACGCGACGCTGCTGGGGTACGCGCCCGCGCACTCGGTCGTCGTCGTCCCGGAGTCGGGGGCGGTGGTGACGGTGGAGATCCGCATGCGCGCCACGCCGCTCGCCATCGAGGGGATCAACGTCACCGCATCCCCCGGCAGCGCGGACCCGCTCCGCATCACGCAGTCGACCGCGGAGATCTCGGGGAAGGAGCTGGAGCGCAACCTGGGGACGAGCGTGGCGCAGACGCTGGCCACGCAGCCCGGCCTCTCGGTGCGCTACTCCGGCCCCGCCGCATCCACCCCCGTCATCCGCGGGCTGAGCGGCGAGCGCGTGCTGGTGCTGCAGAACGGCCAGCGCACCGGCGACCTCTCCGCCTCGTCGCCGGACCACTCGCTCTCCATCGATCCGCTCGCCGCCACGCGTCTGGAAGTGGTGCGCGGGCCGGCGTCGCTGCTGTACGGGAGCAACGCGCTGGGCGGCGTGGTGAACGTCATCGCGCAGAACATCCCCACCACCGTGCCCACGCACGCCGAGGGGTACGTGGCGGTGCAGGGCGAGTCGGTGAACCCGGGCGGCGCGGCCACGGCCGAGCTGATCCTGCCCGTCGGCGGCTCGTTCGCGGTGAGCGGGCGCGGCGGCTACCGCAACGTGGACGACGTGCGCACCGGCGGCGGCGGCACGCTCGACAACACCTTCTTCCGCAACCGCTACGGGCAGGCCGGCGCAGGCTACATCGGCGAGCGGGTGCAGGGCGGGCTGGCCTTCAACGGCTACGGCTTCGAGTACGGCCTCCCCGCCTCGGCCGACGCCGAGGAGTCGGGGATCAGCATCCGCGGCCACCGTTACGAGGGCACCACGCGCGCGGACATGGCGCTGGGCGGCGGCTTCTTCACCAACCTGCGCGCCGAGGGCTCCGCGCAGTGGTACACGCACGACGAGGTGGAGGACACCGGCGAGATCGGCACCACCTTCAACCTGCGCACGCAGACGGCGGGGCTGATCGCCAAGACGGCGCACGGCCGCCTGAACGGCGCTTTCGGCATCTCCGGGCTCTTTCGCCAGTACTCGCCCGAGGGGGAGGAGGCGCTGACGCCCGCGGCGAACACGCGCAACGGCGGCCTCTTCGTGTACCAGGCGATCTCGCTCGGCGGCGGCGAGCGCGCTCCGCAGCTCCAGGCGGGCGCGCGCTACGACGTCTACCGCCTCACCGCGGCCGAGGGCGATCGCTTCGGCGGCGGCGTGACGCGCGACTTCAACAATCTCTCGGGCTCCATCGGCCTCAGCGTGCCGGTGGCGGAGCACCTGTCCGCCAACGTGAGCGCGGCCCGCTCGTTCCGTGCGCCCACGGTGGAGGAGCTCTTCTCCGATGGCTTCCACGCAGCGACGGGCGCCTATGAGCTCGGCGATCCGGAGCTGGGAGTGGAGACGAACAGCGGCCTAGAGGCGGTGCTCCGCGCGCAGTCCGAGCGGATCAACGCGCAGCTCTCCGCCTTCTACAACCGCATCGACAACTACATCTACCCGCTGCTCAGCGGCCAGCGCTTCGACGACGAGGTGGGCGACAGCGTCCCCTTCTATGAGTACGACCAGCGCGGGGCCGAGCTGCGGGGGCTGGAGGGGCAGGTGGAGGGCACCGTCGCGCGTCACGTGGTGCTGGGCGTGACGGGCGACCTGGTGCGCGGCGACTTCCGCGACGGCGGGCATCTGCCGTTCATGCCCCCCGCGCGGCTGGGCGCCTCCGCGCGCTTCGACAACAACCGCTTCTCCGCCGGCATCGAGGCGCGCCACGCCTTCGCGCAGGACCGCGTGGCGACGCGCGAGGGCCAGGGCATCGACGACCCGATTGCCACCGAGACGCCGACCGGCGCGTACGACCTGGTGAACGTCAGCGTGGGCTACACGCTGATCCGCAGTGCGCGAGTGCACTCCATCACCCTGCGCGCGGACAACCTGCTGGACGAGCGCTACCGCGACGCCGCCAGCCGCATCAAGGACTTCGCGCCGAACCCGGGGCGCAACCTGGCGCTGGTGTACAGGTTGTTGTTCTGAGGGGTCCCGGCGACTGAAGTCGCTGCAACAACAGCACAAATTCCGCCTGCGCGGACTCGGGGAAAGGCCGGTGCGGCTCTCCCGCGTTTGTGTGGTCAGGACCACGGGCAGCCACGATGCGAAAGGCGGCGGTCGAGGTGGGGGAGGGGGTGGGCGCCGATGAATCGCGCCCCTACCACAGACATCCGGGTACGGGCGGAGTGCACCCTTTCCCCCGCTTGCGGGGGAGAGGGCCGGGGAGAGGGGGAGGCCGCGTGGGGCAGGGCCAGTTGATGCGCACCCATGCGGCGCATCCACCTTGACGCCGCCCCGCATCCTCCCTACCTTCATCCCCGTCGGGCGTACCGGGGAGCTACATTTTTGAGCCAACAGTTTTGAAGCAGGGACCTGCTCTTGTGGCAGACGTCACGCCTCTCCGGAGGAAGGCGGAAAGCCGCGGGGAAGTCACCCAAACAGTGTATCACACTGGCTTCAAAAATCCTCCCTTGTGCGTCCTGGCTCGGGGCCGGTCTCGCTAGTCGCGAGACTGGCCTTTTCTTGCATACCAACCCTGGAGTGAGCCCGTGCCCAAGGTCCGCGTCACACGGCGGGTGCACTTCTCGGCCGCGCACCGCCTGCACAACCCGGCGCTGACGGACGAGGAGAACGCTCGGATCTACGGGCCCTGCAACCATCCCAACTGGCACGGCCACAACTACGAGATGGACGTGACGGTGGAAGGGGAGCCGGACCCGCGCACCGGCTACCTGGTGGACCTGGGCGAGCTGCGCGACGTGGCGGAAGAGGTGATCGGGCAGATGGACCACCGCAACCTCAACCTGGACGTCCCCTGGCTGCAGGGGGTGATCCCCTCCACCGAGAACCTGGTGGTGGCGATCTGGAACCAGCTGGCGCCGCGCGTGCCCCGGGGCAGGCTGGCGCGCATCGTACTTTGGGAGACGCCGCGCAACTACGCGGAGTACACGGGAGAATAGATGACCGAACTGATCGTTCCCGCCTCCGAGCGGGAGGCACCCGCTTTCGACGAGCTCGTGCGCCTCATGCTCGCGGAGCTGGGGGAGAACCCCGAGCGCGACGGCCTCGTCAAGACGCCCGAGCGCGTGGAGAAGAGCCTGCGCTGGCTCACGCGCGGCTACGACATGTCCGTGGCCGAGGTGATCGGCGACGCCGTGTTCGAGGAAGACCACCACAACATGGTGATCGTCAAGGACATCGAGATGTACTCGATGTGCGAGCACCACATGCTCCCCTTCTTCGGCAAGGTGCACATCGCCTACGTCCCGGACGGGAAGATCGTGGGGCTCTCCAAGCTGCCGCGCGTGGTGGAGGTGTTCGCGCGCCGGCTGCAGGTGCAGGAGCGTCTGACGGAGCAGGTCGCCTCCGCCATCATGGACGTCCTGCGCCCGCAGGGAGTGGGCGTGGTGATCGAGGCCGCCCACCTTTGCATGATGATGCGCGGCGTGGAGAAGCAGAACTCCAAGACCGTCACCAGCGCCATGAAGGGGATCTTTCGCGACGACCTGCGCACGCGCGACGAGTTCCTGCGGCTGGTGACGGGCGGCTCGCTGGTCTGACCACGGGGACGGAAATGGACGACTCGATGCGGGGGAGGACGGCGCTGGTGACGGGTGCGTCGCGCGGGATCGGGCTGGCGGTGGCGCGCGCGCTGGCGGAGAGCGGCGCGTGGGTAGGAATGGTGTCGCGCGGCGGCGACGCCCTGGCCCGCGCCGCGGAGGAGGTGGGGGGGCACGCCATGCCCACCGACGTATCCGACCCGTCGGCGGTGCACACGCTGGCCACCTACGTCGGCGAACTGCTGGGCGACGCGCCGGACCTGGTGGTGAACGCCGCCGGCGCCTTTGCCCTGGCGCGCCTGGCGGAGACGGACCCCGCCTCCTTCGACGCACAGATCGCCGCCAACCTGCGCGCCCCCTTCCTGCTGGTGCGCGCCTTCCTCCCGCTGATGCTGGAGCGCGGGTCGGGGCACATCATCCAGATCGGGTCGGTGGCGGGACGCGTGGCGTACCCGGAAAACGGGGCGTACTCGGCGTCGAAGTTCGGGCAACGCGGGCTGCACGAGGTGTTGCTGCAGGAGGTGCGCGGCACCGGCGTGCGCGCCACCCTGGTGGAGCCAGCCGCCACCGACACCCCGCTCTGGGACCCGATCGACCCCGATTCGCGCGCCGACCTTCCCGACCGCGCGGCGATGCTGCGCGCGGAAGACGTGGCGCGCGTGGTGCTCTTTGCGGCCGTGCAGCCGCGCCACGTGCAGCTCCCTTACATCGCGGTGGAGGCCGCCGCATAGCGCCATGTTCCTGCTGAACGTCAAGGCCCACTACGACTCCGCCCACTTCCTGCGCAACTACCGCGGCAAGTGCGAGAAGCTGCACGGGCACCACTACGTCGTGGAGGCCGGTCTCGCCTTCGAGGACGTGGGCGAGGGCGGCATGGCGTTCGACTTCACGGAGGCCAAGCGCCACCTCCGCGCGATCGCCGAGCACCTGGACCACGAGAACATCAACGACCTCCCGCCCTTCACCGAGCTGGAGCCGAGCGCGGAGAACCAGGCCCGCTGGATCTACCAGCAGATGCGCGACCGCCTCGGCCCCGACGGCGAGCACCTCGCCTACGTCCGTGTCTGGGAGACCCCCAACCAGTGGGCCCAGTACTCTCCCCGCCCGATGTGGTGACCTCCTCGGGCGAGTGAACTCGCTGCAACAACAGCACAAAGTCCGCCTTCGCGGACTCCGGGTCTGATGCCGCGTTTCTCGAGCCGGCTTTAGCCGCCTTCCCGTGGTTCCAGCCGGGGGCTTTAGCCCCCGGTGATGCGGCGCCCGACCCGCCCACCCGCGCCAATGCCACCACCGGAGCCTGCGAAGGCAGGCTTCCCGCGGTTGTTGCAGCGGTTTCAACCGCCGGGCTGCCCAGGCCTGGCCCCCGCCCACCCCGGCACCACCTCGGCCGCACCCATCGACCACCATGCACATCCTCCTCACCGACATCCTCACCTGCCCACGCTGCGGCCCGGAGCTCGGTCTGATCCTCCTGGCGGACCGGCTGGAGGAGCGGCGGGTGGTGCAGGGGAGTCTGGGCTGCTCCAACTGCCGCGAGATGTACCCGATCGAGGATGGTACCGTCGACCTGCGCGTCGTCGGAGGCGCGCCTACGCCCGCGGCCGCGCAGGACCCGGACGCGGCGGTGCGGCTGGCGGCGCTGCTGGGGCTGGCGGGAGCCAGCGGCACCGTGCTGGTGGCCGGCCCCGGCGCGGAGCTTGCTCCCGCCATCGCCGCCCTGGTGCCGGGGCTCCAGGTGGTAGCCTTCACCGCACACCCCATCCCCGAAGACGGCACGCCGGGGGTGAGCCGCGTGGCCGGCGGCCCGGCGCTCCCCGTGCGCGGCGGGATGCTGCGCGGCGTGGCGCTCACCGGCGCGGAGACGCCGCTCGCGGAGGCGGTGCGCGTGCTGGCGCCGGGGACGCGGCTGGTGCTGGACCCCGCGCCCGAAGGCGCATCGGAGGAGCTCCGCCGGCTGGGCGCGGAGGTGCTCCTGGAGCAAGAAGGAGTGGTGGTGGCGAAGAAGCCCGGCCCCACGGCGGCGGCACCGGGACGCTGACCGATTCGGTTGCGCACCCCACCCCTTCGCGGGTAACTTGGGACCCTTGCCGGACGGGCTCCGCGGCGCCCGTCCGGCACCCTCCACCTGGCTTCGGTCCGGTCCCCGAGCACACGCTTATCGAAACCGGAATGTCCTGGTTCAACAAGATCATCCACGGCCGACCTGGCTCGGACGCGCGGGATCCGGACTACTACGAGGAAGGGACCGTCCTCCTCCAGGACGAGAAGTTCCACGAGGCGCTCACCTCGTTCCGGCTCGCCCTGCGCGAAAGCCCTAACGACACGGACGTCCTCCAGCAGATCGCGGTGACGTACACCCGCATCGGGATGACGGACGAGGCGATGAAGACGTACCGCCGCGTCCTGGAGCTGAAGCCGCACGCCTCGGGGGCCCACTACGGGCTGGCGTTCCTCCTGCTCCAGCAGGCGCAGACGGACGAGGCGATCGCGCACCTGCGGGCATTCCTCGCGCGCCCGCCGGCGTCGCCGCACGCGCAGCGGCACATCTCGCATGCGCGCGCCACCCTGGCGGAGCTGACCGGCGACGACGGCCCGCTCCCCGTTGGAGCGGAGCCGTAACAGCGATGAACGACGGCGCGGATCTGGCACTGGTGTTCATGACCGCGCCAGACTCGGCGGTGGCGGAGCGCCTCGCGAAGATGGTGGTGCAGGAGCGGCTCGCCGCCTGCGCTACGGTAATGGTGGGGGTGCTCTCGATGTACCACTGGCAGGGGGAGATGAGGGCCGACTCGGAGTCGCAGGTGCTCTTCAAGACGCGCCGGTCCCTGGTGCCCCGCCTCTTTCAGCGCATTGCGGAGCTTCACCCTTACGATCTGCCGGAGCTGGTCGCCGCGCCGCTGGAGTGGGTGTCGGAGGAGTACGGAAAGTGGGTGCTGGAAGAGACGGAGCACCAGCAGGGGGGAGCGGCGGAGCTCCCCCGCGCAACCAGGGTGGATGATGGTCCGGAATAGCAGAGACTCAGATGGGGACGACCTTCCGCCGGAGACGGGGCAGGATGCCGGGCCCGCGCGCGCCACGCGCGGCCCGCGGCGCGCACCCGCACGCGCCGCCGTGGTCGATGAGCCGCTGGACGACGCACTCGTCGCGCGGCTGGACCGTGCGGACGAGCTGGCCGCCGCCGGCAGCGCCGCCGAGGCGGCCGAGGCGTACAGCGCCGTGATCGCCGTCAGCCCGGACCTGGTGCGGGCGGTGACGGGGCTGGGCGCGGCCCTGGCTGCCCAGCGCAAGTTCGACGCTGCGGAGAAGGAGCTGCGCCGCGCCCAGCGCCTGGCGCCGGACTCGTTCGAGGTGCACCTGCAGCTTGGCACGGCGCTCTACAAGCGGGGCGTGTACGCGGCCGCCGTCACGGCCCTTCGCCGCGCGGTGGAGCTGGACGGCACCTCGGTCTCGGCGTACCTGATCCTGGGCGAGGCGCTCAACCAGCTTGCCGAGTCGGACGCCGCGATCGAGGCGCTGGAGGAGGCCGTGCGCCTTCAGCCCGAGAACACGCGCGCCTACTACGCCATGGGCATCGCCTACGACCGCAAGGGCAACCCGGAGCGCGCCGCCGAGATGTACCGCCTCTCGCGCGAGACATCCAACCGCTGACCGTGATCCTTGCCACCACTCCGCCCCCGGCGCCTACACGGTTCCGGGGCGGTCTGGCATTGTGACGGAAATCTCACGCAGAGACGCGGAGCCGCGGAGAGGAACAATGGACGAGCATCACACAGAAGGCACAGAGGGAACGGTAAGGCTACAGAGAGGAGTATCCTTGATCGTGGTCGTAGTCTGTGCCTCGGTGTCAGGCTGGATTTTCCTAACATTCCCTTCAAGACAAAACGCGCACTGAATTGGTATGCGGCTGCACCGATCTGCAGCACTCCAAGAGTGAACGGTAGCTGGGTCGTTTCTGTAACCTCGCAAAAATGAACAACTTCCACTAAGCGCACTTTAGGACTGTTTTGTGCATTGTAAAGTTGCGCGGTCGCCGATCACCGCTTCCATTCCACTCTCCCTAACTGGAGTAACACTCAATGCACCGCAGTACCGTAGCTATGCTTGGAGTCCTGACCGTGGCCCTCGCCGCCTGTTCGGACCGGACCCCGGTCGCGCCGATCGCCGGACCGGCACCGAGCGCGTCCGTCGCACCGGCGGGAGCGCCGATCAAGGACCAGTACATCGTCATCCTCAAAAAGGGAGCGTCTGCCCGCTCCGCGGCACGAGCCGTGGGCGCCACGCCGAGCTTCGTGTACCAGGCCGCGCTCAACGGCTTCGCCGCCAAGTTGAACGCGGCGCAGCTCAACGCGCTCCGCAACAACCCGCAGGTGGAGCTCATCGAGCAGGACGGCGTGGTGCAGGCCACCGCCACGCAGTACAGCGCGCCGTGGGGGCTCGACCGCATCGACCAGCGCAGCCGTCCGCTGGACGGCAACTACACGTACAACCGCACCGGGGCGGGGGTGACGCTGTACGTGCTGGATTCAGGGATCCGCACCACGCACTCCGATTTTGGCGGGCGCGCCACGGTGGGTTACGACGCCATCGGCGACGGATGGAATGGGCAGGATTGCAACGGGCACGGCACGCACGTGGCCGGCACCGCGGGCGGAAGCACGTACGGCGCGGCCAAGGGCGTGAGCCTGGTATCAGTGCGCGTGCTGGACTGCAATGCGTCGGGTACCTGGAGCGGCGTGATCGCCGGCGTAGACTGGGTGACCGCCAACCGCACCACGTGGTCCGTGGCCAACATGAGCCTGGGCGGCGGCGCCAACAGCGCGCTCGACCAGGCGGTGCAGAACTCCATCAACGCGGGTGTCACCTACGTGGTAGCCGCGGGGAACAACGGCGCCAACGCTTGCAACTACTCGCCGGCGCGCGTCACGGCGGCGCTCACCGTTGGCTCGATCAACTCGTCCGATACGCGAGCCTCGACGTCCAACTACGGAGTC
The DNA here is from genome assembly GCA_036389135.1 of Longimicrobium sp. Taxonomy (NCBI): domain Bacteria; kingdom Pseudomonadati; phylum Gemmatimonadota; class Longimicrobiia; order Longimicrobiales; family Longimicrobiaceae; genus Longimicrobium; species Longimicrobium sp. The sequence continues at coordinate 120,183 of DASVQP010000038.1, read as the reverse complement.
TGCCTGGACCTCTTCGCGCCGGGCGTCAGCATCACCTCCGCCTGGAGCACGGGCGACTATGCCACCAATACGATCAGCGGCACCTCCATGGCTTCGCCGCACGTGGCGGGCGCGGCCGCGATGTACCTGGAGTACAACCCGGGCGCCCTGCCGGTGGACGTGGCGTACGCCATCAACGACATGTCGTCCAAGAACTACGTATCGAGCCCCGGCTCCAACTCGCCGAACCGGCTACTGTACATGGGCTTCATCACCGGCGGGACCACGACGCCTCCGGGTGGCGGTGCGCCGGTCGTTTCGGTCACGTGCGACGAGGGCAGCGGGTACTGCTGGGCCAGCGCTTCCGGCGGCACCGGCGCCGGGTACAGCTTCGAGTGGACGCGCGCAAGCGAGGCGAGCGACGCCAACGGATTCAGCGACGCCTACGTCATCTGCGGCACGATCGCGAGGATCATCACCGTGTCGGCCACGGTCACGGACAGCGGCGGTGCGACCGGCACCGGCTCCACGTCGTATTACTGCCCCGGCAGCGGCGGCGAACTCCCCTGACGTTTGGCCGATCGTGAGTTGAGGTGCGAGAGCGGAGCCGGGATCACCTGGCTCCGCTCTCGGTTCTGCGGATGCGCGCGAAAAGCATCACACACAGAGGGCACAGAGGAACTGCAAGACGCAGAGAACCCTTCTTGCTGTTCTCGCTGTTTCCTCTGTGTCTCTGTGTGAGCCAAGCAGTTGAGCGAGCCTGATGCATCTCAGTGATCTGCAGTCCGACCTCGATCTCGCCCTCCGCGCCGCGCGGGCGGCGGCCGAGGTGATTCGCCCCGCGTTCCGCGCGAAAATGGAGGTGCGCTACAAGGACCCCGACCAGCCCGTCACCGATGCTGACGTGGAGGCGGACCGCGTGATCCGCGAGGTGCTGAATGGCGACCGGCCGGAGTACGGGTGGCTCTCAGAGGAGACCGCCGACTCCCCCGAGCGGCTGGAACGGGAGCGGCTCTGGGTGGTGGACCCCATCGACGGCACCAACTCCTTCGTGCAGGGGATCGCCGAATTCGCCGTCAGCATCGGGCTGGTGGAGGGGGATCGCGCGGTGCTGGGCGTGGTGTGCAATCCCGTCACCGGCGAGGTGTACCACGCCATCGAGGGCGGCGGCGCGTGGCTGAACGGCGTGCCCGTCCGCGTCTCGCCGCGGGTGGGTATGCCGCGCGTCCTCTGCTCGCGGTCCGAGCTGCGGCGCGGGGAGCTGGGCGGGTTCGCGGAGAGCTGCACGGTTCATCCGCTGGGGAGCACCGCGTACAAGATGGTCAAGGTGGCCGACGGCACGGGCGACGCGTTCGTCTCCTTTGGCCCCAAGCACGAGTGGGACGTGTGCGGCGCGGAGGTGATCGTGCGCGAGGCGGGCGGGCGCGTCACGGGGCTGGACGGCGAGCCCTTTCGCTACAACCAGCCGAACCCGTCGTGGCGCGGCGTGGCGGCCAGCAACGGGCGGGTGCACCAGGCAGTGCTCGCGGCGGCCGGGGTGCGGTAGCGGCGGGTTGCGGCGGAGCGCCCGATGCGCTAGCCCTAGAGAAGCGTTGTCTCGACCGCGGCAAGCCCGCGCTCCCCATCCCCAGGCATTCCGGTTCCATGATCCTGATCCTACTCCGCTACGTGAAGCCGATCGACGAAGTAGAAGCCCACACCGCCGCCCATCGCGCGTACCTGGACGGGCTGTACCGTGAAGGGAAGCTGATCTTCTCCGGCCCGCGCGAGCCGCGCACGGGCGGCGTCATCCTCACCACGCTCGACAGCGAGGTGGAGGCCACCAAGATGATCTGCGACGACCCCTACTTCGAGAACGGCATCGCCGAGTTCGAGATCGTACGGTTCAATCCGGTGAAGAGCGATCCGAGGTTTGCGGCGTTTTTGCCGCAGGCGGCGGGGGTGTAGGAATGAAGTGCTAAGTGCTAAGTGCTGAGTCCTGAACGGCAGTGCGTCAGTGCGTGAGTGCGTTTTCACTTAGCACTTAGCACTTAGCACTTAGCACTTAGCACTTAGCACTTAGCACTTAGCACTTAGGACTTAGCACTTCTCTTGGCCTTCAGACCGCGCGTTAGCTATATTCGCCATGCCCCGGCGGCGATCCGTTCCCTTACAGCGTACGTGGAGGTGCCCGATGGCCGGGCATAGCAAGTGGAAGCAGATCAAGCACAAGAAGGCGATCACCGACAACAAGCGCGCGGCCGCCTGGACCAAGCTGATCCGCGAGATCACCGTGGCGGCCAAGGCCGGCGGCGGCGACCCGTCCGGTAACCCGCGCCTGCGCCTCGCCATCGACACGGCCAAGGCCGCCAACATGCCCAACGAGAACATCGACCGCGCCGTCAAAAAGGGCACGGGCGAGCTCGAGGGCGTGTCGTACGAGGAGGTGACGTACGAGGCGTACGGCCCCGCCGGCGTCGCCATCATGGTGGACACGCTCACGGACAACGCCAACCGCACGGTGGCCGACCTTCGCAAGTGGCTCTCGCGCAACGGCGGCAACCTCGGTACCACGGGCTCGGTGGCGTGGATGTTCGATCGCCGCGGCCAGATCCACATCGACTCCGAGAAGTACGACGAGGAGAAGGTGATGGAGGCCGCGCTCGAGGCCGGCGCCATGGACGTGCAGGTGGAGGAAGGCGGCTTCACCGTGCTCACCGAGGTCTCCGACTTCCACGCCGTGCAGGACGCGCTGCGCGAGCAGGGGATCGTGTGGGAGGAGGCCGAGCTGGCGATGGTCCCCAAGACCGAGGTCAAGGTCGAGGGCCCGGACGCGGACAAGCTCGTCAAGCTGCTGGACCTGATCGAGGACATGGACGACGTCCAAAAGGTGTACAGCAACGCCGACGTGGATGTCGACAGCCTCGCCGAGGTCTGAGTCACCCCGAGCGGCCGCGCCCGTGCAGCCGCTCCGTCCGTTGCAGCCGGAGGTGTCGCTGGTGATGGGGGTAGACCCCGGCACCGCGGTCACCGGCTACGGCGTCGTCGCCCGCACGCGCGACGGCGCCGTGTCGCTGGTGGAGTGCGGGGTGATCCGCACCGCCCCCAAGGCCGCTCTCCCCATGCGGCTCCGCGACATCTACGAAGGGCTCTCCGAGGTCATCGCCCGCCACTCGCCGGCCGTGCTGGCGGTGGAGGGCGTCTTCTATTCCAAGAACGTGCGCACCTCCGTCGTCCTGGGCCACGCGCGCGGGGCGGTGCTCCTTGCCGCCGCGCTGCGCGACGTCCAGGTGGCCGAGTATCCGCCCGCCGAGGTCAAGAGCGCCGTCGCCGGGACCGGCGCGGCCACCAAGGAGCAGGTGGGATACATGGTGCAGCGCCTCCTTCGCCTCACCGCCCCCCCCAAGCCGCACGACGCGTCGGACGGCGTGGCGGTGGCGCTCTGCCACTGCTTCCGCGGCTTCGGGCCCGGCGCCAAGACACCGATGAACCTGAAGCTGCGCCTGTTCGACCAGGGGGCGAAGTGATCGCGCGGGTCCGCGGCGAGCTGGTGGTGCGCGAGCTGGAGCGGGTGGAGGTATTCACCCCCGGGGGCGTCTGCTACGAGATCCTCATCCCCAACAGCGTTTTCGAGCGCCTCCCCAAGCTGGGCGAGCAGGTGACGCTGCGCACCTACCAGATCGTGCGCGAGGACGCGCTGATCCTGTACGGCTTCCTGGAAGACGTGGAGCGCGTCGTCTTCGCCAAGTTGCTGGGCGCGAACGGCGTGGGGCCGCGGCTGGCCCTCTCGCTCGTCGGTGCGCTGGGTGCGCAGAGCGTGGTGCGCGCAATCCGCGAGCGCAACTCCGCCGCGCTCGTCTCGGTGAGCGGGGTGGGGAAGAAGACGGCCGAGCGCATCGTCCTGGACCTCACGGGGAAGCTGGACGACGTCCTCCTCTCCCCCGCCGGCGTGGGTGCCCGCGCGCCCGGGATGGAAGAGGCGATGCGTGCCCTCGGCGCCCTCGGCGTCCTGCAGGCCGACGCGGAGCGCGCCATCCGCTCCGTCGTCCAGGAGCACGGCAACCTTCCCGCCCCCGAGCTGATCCGCCAAGCCCTCACCCGCCTCAAGTAAAAACAGCCTCACACAGAGCCACAGAGGGTACCGAAAGAACAGCGGAAGGGGTTCTCTGTGCCTTGCAGTTGATCTCCGTGCCCTCTGTGTGAGCCGCGGTTTCCTTCTTACTGGACCGTAGCGTAAAAACTGTGTACATTCAGCCAACCGAAGATCCCCCGTAGCACTCCCGCGAGGACGCGATGTCGAACGATCCGAACCTGCCCAGGCGCCCGGAGATCACGACGCCGGAGCAGCTCTCCGAAGACGCGACGCAGGAGCTCAGCCTGCGGCCGCAGCGGCTCGCTGAGTTCATCGGGCAGCCCAAGGTCAAGGACTCGCTCCAGATCGCCATCGACGCCGCGCTCAACCGCCGCGAGCCGCTGGACCACGTGCTGCTGTACGGGCCGCCGGGGCTGGGGAAGACGACGCTCGGGATGCTGATCGCGCGTGAGATGGGGGTGAACATCAAGATCACCTCGGGCCCGGTGCTGGAGAAGCCGGCGGACCTGGTGAGCACCCTCACCAACCTGCGCGAGGGCGACGTCCTCTTCATCGACGAGATCCACCGCCTGCGCCCCATCATTGAGGAGTTTCTCTACCCCGCGATGGAGGATTACCGCGTCGACATTCGCATCAGCGAGGGACCGAACGCGCAGACGATCTCGATGGGGATCGAGCGCTTCACGCTGATCGGCGCCACCACGCGCTATGGCCTGCTGACCCCGCCGATGAGGGCGCGCTTCGGCATCGTGCAGCGGCTGAACTACTATCCGGTGGACCAGCTCACCTTCATCGTGGCGCGCACCGCCGAGATCTTTGGCGTCACCTGCGAGCCGGCGGGCGCGCTGGAGATCGCCCGGCGCTCGCGCGGGACGCCCCGCGTGGCCAACCGCCTGATCCGCCGCGTGCGCGACTACGCCCAGGTGCGCGCCGACGGCGTCATCACCAAGGACGTGGCCGATGCCGCGCTGCACATGCTGGAGGTGGACGAGTTCGGGCTGGACGAGATGGACACGCGCGTCCTGCGCTCGCTGATCGAGCAGTTCGGCGGCGGTCCGGTCGGCCTGGGGACGCTCGCCATCGCCATCGGCGAGGACGCGGGGACGCTGGAGGAGGTATACGAGCCCTTCCTCATTCAGACCGGCTTCCTGATGCGCACCCCGCGCGGCCGCGTGGCCACGGCCCAGGCGTACCGCCGCTTCGGCTACGCGCCGCCGGTGGACCAGTCGAACCTGCAGGGCTTTCCGCCCGCTCCCCCGCCGCAGCAGAGCCTGTTCGACGCATGAAGGGGAGCCGGACCTCGGACTACGATTTCGACCTTCCCCCCGAGCTCGTCGCGCAGGCCCCGGCCGCGCGGCGGGACGCAAGCCGCCTCCTCGTGGTTGACCGGGCCACGGGGAGGCGCTCGCACAGGAGCTTCGCCGACCTGCTGGAGTACGTCCCAGCGGGCGACGCGCTGGTGCTCAACGAGACGCGCGTCTTCCCCGCGCGGCTCCTGGGACGCAAGCCGAGCGGCGCCCCCGCCGAGGTCTTCCTCCTGCACCCCGAGGGCGGCGACGAGCGGACGTGGCGCGCGCTGGTGCGTCCCGGCGGCAAGCTGAAGCCCGGCCGTACCGTGGAGATCGCCGAAGGCTTTACCGTTCACATCCTCGAAAGCACCCCCACCGGCGAGCGCATCGTCCGCCTGGACACCGACCTCCCGCTGGACGACGCCCTCCACCTCCACGGCGAAGTTCCGCTCCCGCCCTACGTGGAGCGCGCCGCCGGCCCCGAGGACCGCGAGCGCTACCAGACCGTCTTCGCCCGCGAGCGCGGCTCCGTCGCCGCCCCCACCGCCGGCCTGCACTTCACCCCCGAGCTGTTGGCGGCGCTGGAAGCCAAGGGCGTGCGCATCGTGCGCCTCGTCCTCCACGTCGGCGTCGGCACCTTTCGCCCCGTGGAGGCGGACGATCCCGCCGAGCACCGCATGCACTCGGAGTGGTACAGCGTCCCCCAGGAATCCGCCGCGGCGCTGGCCGAAGTTCGCGCCACGGGCGGCTCCATCTGGGCCGTGGGCACCACCGTCGCCCGCACCCTGGAATCGGTCGCCACCGAAGACGGCACCGTCCCCGCCGGTTCCGGCTGGACGGACATCTTCATCCGCCCGCCCTACCGCTTCCGCGCCGTCGACCACCTCGTCACCAACTTCCACCTCCCGAAAAGTACCCTCCTCATGCTCGTCGCCGCCTTCTGCGGCTACGACCTGGCAATGGAAAGCTACCGCGAGGCGGTGGCGGAGCGGTACCGCTTCTTTTCGTACGGCGATGCGATGCTGCTGGTGTAGGGGCCTGCTTTCGTTCGCGTACAGGAACAGCGTTGATCGACCGGTGCGGCGGCATTACCTTGACCGCCCCGATGTTACAAGGAGACTCCTGTGGCCAGGACACTTGAACCCCCTGCAGTCCCCGGCCCGTACTACCCCCCGTCCCCGGCACCATCCGGTGCAATCTCTTCACCGATCCCATGGCCTAACGCATGAGCACCACTGGCGTTCCTCGCACGGGCGCACCCTCTCCCGTCCGCACCCCGAATGCGATCAAGCGCGGCATCATCGGCGCCGCGGCGTTCGTCTCGCTGCTGATCGTCGGCATCATGTTGAGCACGGCATTCACCCGTGTGGACTCGACGGAGCACTGCGTGCTGACCCGCTATGGCTCCGTGCTCAAGCGGAAGATGCCGACCGGGCTCAACTTCACGCCGCTCTCCGAGCCGACGTGCTTCAACATGACGCAGCACAACTTTCCGGACAACTCCGAGGGCAAGGAGGTCATCCAGGCCACCACCGCGGACCCGGTAACGGTGGAGGGAGACGTGGCGGTGACGTGGAGCTACAATCACGGTTCCATCTACCAGGTCTTCCTGGACAAGCGCACCCCCGAGGCAGCCGAGACCGAGGTGATGAACGCGCTGCGTGAAGGCTACCGCAACGCGCTCAATGCCTGGACGGTGAACCGCATCTTCTCCGCCCAGAGGGCGCAGCTGTCGGAGGACGTCCGGCGCCAGATCCAGGCGAAGCTCGGGAACCGGGCCACCATCCACCAGGTGTTCGTCCGCGACATCCGCATCCCACCCGCGATCGAACAGGCCCGCATCGCGGCCGCGCAGCAGGCGCAGGTGCTCGACAAGGCGCAGAAGCAGTTCACGATCGATTCCGTGGAAGCCCGCGGGCGCGTGATGCGGGCTGAGGCCGACGCTCGCGCCAAGGAGCTCGAGGCCCGCTCCTACGCCGCCAACCCCGCACTAATTCAGCTGGAGAGCGCGAAGGCTATGAGCCAGGGGCTTTCCCAGGCGTGCCGCGGAGTGCAGACGTGCGTGATCGGCGGCAGCGTCATGGACACGTGGAAGAGCGGCCCGTGATCGGGATCGCGGTGTTTCTTCTCATCCTGGTGCTGGCCGCCGGCTCGATCGCGGCCCACGTCGGCGCGTACAACCGGATCGCCGCGCTCCAGCAGCAGCTTCAGATCGCGGAGCGCGAGCGCGTGCGTGATCGCGAGCTTTTGGAGGCCGTCCTGCTGGAAGACCCCGGCAAGGTCCGCCGCCTGATGGCTCGCGGGTAGGCACTCCGAACGCCACCGCCGCGGGTTCGAACGGGAGCAGCCATCGTGGTGAAGCCTCACGGCAAGGTGGTTCGGGGGGCCGGCGCCGCGCCGGGCGCACGGAGGCGTCGCAAGAACGATTGCCGATTTATCGGATGGAGAGGGTTCACAGAACGGAGACACAGGGGAAAGGCACGAACTCGCCTCTCGTCCCCGTGTCTCTGCATGCATCCGTCACTGCGGAAACGCACACCGATTCACGCGTCGGTGGCGGGGTCGGACGTAACTCAGTACGCGCCCACGCGCGCCGGCCGCCCTCGGCGTCCCCGCGGAATCCGCCGCCGCGCTGGCCGAGGTCCGCGCTGCGGGCGGCTCCACCTGGGCCGTGGGCACCACCGTCGCGCGCACCCTGGAATCGGTCGCCACCGAGGACGGCGCCATCCCCGCCGGCTCCGGCTGGACGGACATCTTCATCTGCCCGCCCTACCGCTTCCGCGCCGGCGGCCACCTAGTCACCAACTTCCACCTCCCCAAGAGCACCCTCCTCATGCTCGTCGCTGTCTTCTGCGGCTACGACCTGGCGATGGAGACGTACCGGGAGGCTGTGGCGGAGCGGTACCGCTTCTTCTCGTACGGGATGCGATGCTGCTGGTGTGAAGGCGAAATCGAGGAAGGCAGAAGAAAACGGCGAGAACCCCGGGGAATTCTCGCCGTTCTTCATCTCTTATCAGGCACCGTTCGCTCGGCAGCAGGTGTGACGAGTCCGCGCTCGCCGCGATCGGCTAGTTGAACTAGTTCAAGCACCGCCGCACACAGCCGGCGGAAGGAGCGCGAGCGTTTGTATGCTCGGCGCAGGCTCATCCTATGGGTGAACTGTGGCTGGTTGATGCGCTCCTTGTACGCGCGCCCAGCGCCCATCTGGCTGCTTATCCAACCTTTCGCATCTCTTGGAGCTTCCGGATCACCGGGATAATCTAGGCGTTGCTCACCGATCCCGGCGTTCAGCGAGAGCGACCACATGCTCGCAAGGAACCAGGCTTCGTACTCTCGGTGCGCAAATACCACAGCAATTGGGAACGCAGCATTGTAGGTGCGCAGGCGCTCGGCAAGCTCGTGTGCAGCGGCGCGAGGACACCCGTCGTCTAGGTCGAGGAGTACGAGTGCGCCGGCGCAGTTCGGGTCCTGAGCGACATACCTCAGAAAGTCGTCCAAACGGTTGACGAAGTTGGCTACCGAATGGACCCGGATCGTGCGGTTGGCGTTCAGATCGTAGCGACCAAGCTTGTGCAGAATTCGGTTCAGCAGGATCGGCACGGCCGCCTCATCACCCTCACCCTCCACGAACGTGACGAGTGATCGCATCCGCTAGACTCCCGCCGCCTCGCGTCGAAGGCCCTCCATCTTCATGATCTCCGCCGTTGAGAACAGCATCTCCCGAATCGCTTCCTGCTGATCCTGCGCGACCGGACCGACGTGCGTCACACCGTCACTCTTCTCCACGACTCGGAGGACATCCGGCATGAATTGCCCGATGAGATCTGGGTTGTGGGTCGTGACGAGGATCTGGCTGCGAAGGCGAGCCTCCTGCAGCAAGTCTGCTATCACTCCGAGAGCACCGGGGTGGATGTTGATCTCAGGTTCCTCGATCACGACCAGCCCGCGCGACGGCTTCTGGTAAAGCGCGGCGAGGATCGACAGGATTCTCAGTGTGCCGTCGGACTCCTGCGCGAGGTCCGACGCCAGCCGGGTCACGCGGGCCTGATCAGCTGCGGTAGTGACGTCTGGAAACTCGTAATGAAGCCTGGTCACGAGGTAGCTGCCAACATTGTGTATATCATACGACCGGAGTCCATCAACGAGACGGGCGAGTGCGCCTTCAATGTCGTTCAACTCCGGGCCTTCGCCCCTCTTAACGGAGCGTAGAACCGCCGCGAGATTCCGCCCCTTCTCGTCGAATGGCGACTCCGATACGATTTGTTGGGGAGTGCGAAGGCTCTCGGGGCTGATGTTGTAGAACGACATGTCGGCGACAAGCCCGAACGTAGCCCTGACCGCCCACTCCGGATCGGCAGGGAGCAACCCCATATACAGCCACCATGTCCGTAGCATGTGGAGCTCGGTATCGGGGTACGAGCGCAGCTGAAGTTCGTTGGAGATTGCATCTCCAATCCACTGGCCATTGACCAAGTGGAGAACGCCTATCACCGCGCCCGACTCCGTGCTCCGCACCTGGAGGTGCTCCTCGAGGATCTTGTACTCAGTGCGAGGGTTCGGTGCAAGCGTAAATCCGTACAGGACCTCGTACCGGCCGAAGGTACACTCCACTTCGAGCAAGATGTCGGAATCGGGGGACTGCGACCCGAAGCGCTGTACTGCCCCCATTCCCCCGCGATCCAGCAATGCCTGATCGACGCCTTTGGTCAGGCAGTCCCGGATGAACCGTAGCGCGTCGATGATGTTGCTCTTCCCCACACCGTTCTGCCCTACGAGAACATTTAGTGGCCCGAGTTTGAGGTCGATCCACTCGATGCTGCGGAAGTTGGAGGCGCGCAGGCGTGTAATGATGGCTCGCGGTTTCCTCGACATGACGACTCGGGTTCGGGACCGGGCGGGGAAGTATACTTCCCAATGTAATCTCCCCGTGCGATCCCGGAACAGGGAACCGTGTCTCTCCAGACCCCGCATGCGCCGCCGACGCCTTGCTTTCTCCCCCGACTTCCGGCAAACTACCGGCTTGGATCGGGTCCGGAGTGGGCCGGGCGCGCGGCACACGTGCAGGAGGCGGGAGCGCTGTTCGAGTTCGAGATCGAAGCCAGGGAGGGCGCCGCCCGCGCGGGCACCCTGCGCCTGCCGCACGGCGAGGTGCGCACCCCCGTGTTCATGCCGGTGGGCACGCAGGCCACGGTGAAGACGCTGACCCCCGAGGAGACCGAGGCGCTCGGCGCGCAGATCATCCTGGGGAACACGTACCACCTGTACCTGCGCCCCGGCCACGACACCGTGCGCGAGCTGGGCGGCCTGCACCGCTTCCAGGGGTGGAAAAAGCCGATCCTCACCGACTCGGGCGGCTTCCAGGTGTTCTCCCTCTCCGACATCAGCACGATCGAGGAGGAGGGGGTCACCTTCCAGAGCCACATCGACGGCTCGCGCCACCTCTTCACCCCGGAGCGGGTGATGGAAATCGAGCGGGCGCTGGGGGCCGACATCATCATGGCCTTCGACCAGTGCCCGCCCGGGCAGAGCAGCCGCGAGCTTGCCACCGTGGCCTACGAGCGCACGCTGCGCTGGCTGGACCGCTGCCGCACCCGCTTCGCGCAGCTGCCGTTCGAGGACCCCGAGGGGCCGGTGCAGACGCTCTTCCCCATCGTGCAGGGCGGCGTGCACCCGGACCTGCGCGTGGCCAGCGCGCGCGGCACGCTGGCGGCGGGGGATTGGGACGGGATCGCCATCGGCGGGCTGTCGGTGGGGGAGCCGAAGCCGGCGATGCACGCGATGCTGGAGGCGCTCCACCCCGAGCTACCCGAGCGGCTCCCGCGCTACCTGATGGGCGTCGGCTATCCCGACGACCTGCTGGAGGCGATCGCGCGGGGGGTGGACATGTTCGACTGCGTGGCACCCACGCGGAACGGGCGCAACGGGGCCGTGTGGATCGCGGCGGAGGGGCAGGTGAACATCAAGGGGCAGCGCTTTCGCCTGGACGCGGGGCCGCTGGACCCCGAATGCGACTGCTACACCTGCCGCACCTACACGCGCGCCTACCTGCGCCACCTCTTCGTGGCCGGCGAGGCGCTGAGCATGCGGCTCCTCTCCATCCACAACCTGCGCTTCCTGGTGCGCCTGGCGGAGCAGTCCCGGGATGCGATTGCCGCGGGGACGTTCGGGGGGTGGAGCAGGGCGTGGCTGGATCGGTTTCACGAGGGGAAAAAGAAGTCCTGAGTGCTAAGTGCTAAGTGCTGAACAGCAGTGCGTGAGTGCGTTAGTGCGTGAGTGCGGCTTTTACTTAGCACTTAGGACTTGGCACTTAGCACTTTCGTCCCAACACCGAACCGAACCCATATGCCCTTCCTGATCCTGGCCCAGACGGCCCCGACGTCCCAGAGCCCGCTCGTGAGTTTCCTGCCCATCGTGGCGATGCTCGCGATCTTTTACTTCATCCTCTTCGTCCCGCAGAAGCGGCAGATGAAGCAGCACCAGGCGCTGCTGGCGTCGCTTACAAAAGGCGATCAGGTGGTGACCGCGGGGGGGCTGATCGGCGAGGTGATGGCGATCAAGGCCGACCAGGTGACGCTGCGGACCGGCACTTCGACGGTGGTGGTGGAAAAGGCGCGCATCCAGCGCAAGGCCACCCCCCCGGCCGAAGCCAAGTAGACGAGCGATGGCGATTCTGAAGATCGAGACGCTCGGCGCCGAGGTCCTGCGCCGCCGCGCCGACGAGATCGAGTTCAGCGGCGAGGACCCCGAGCTGGACCGCCTCATCGAGGACATGTTCGAGACGATGTACGACGCGCACGGCATCGGCCTCGCCGCGCCGCAGGTGGGGATCTCCCGCCGGCTCATCGTCGTGCACGTCAACGAGGAGGGGGAGGAGCCGTTCGCCCTCCTCAACCCGCGCGTCCTTGAGACCGGGAAGGCAAAGGAGAAGGGGGAGGAGGGGTGCCTCAGCATCCCCAACATCTCCGCCGCGGTGGAGCGGCCGGCGACCGTGGTCGTGGAAGGGGTGGACGCCAAGGGCAATGCGGTGCGCATCGAGGCGGATGGGATGCTCGCGCGCTGCCTGCAGCACGAGATCGACCACCTGGACGGCGTCCTCTTCCTGGACCGGCTGTCGCCGCTGAAGCGCAACATGCTGGTCAAGAAGTACCGCAAGCAGGAATCGTGAGGATTCTCTTCTGGGGGACGCCCGAGTTCGCCGTGACCCCACTGCGTGCAATCGCGGACGAGGGGCACGACGTCGTGGGCGTCGTCACCCAGCCGGACCGCCCTGCGGGGCGGGGAAGGGGGCTCGCCACCAGCGCCGTCAAGCGCGAGGCGATCGAGATGGGCGTCCCCGTCCTCCAGCCGGAGCGCGCGCGCGGCGACGAGTTCATGGCGCAGATGAAGTCGCTCGACCCGGAGCTCTCCGTCGTCGTGGCGTACGGGCAGATCCTGAAGCCCGAGGTGCTGGAGCTGCCGCCGCTGGGCTCCATCAACATCCACGCGTCCCTCCTCCCCGAGCTGCGCGGCGCGGCGCCCATCCAGTGGGCGGTCGCCCGCGGCTACCAAACGACCGGCGTCACCATCATGCGCATGGAGGCGGGGCTCGACTCCGGTCCCATGATCATCAAGGTGGAGGAGGAGATCCTGGCCGACGACTCCGCGAGCGAGCTGGCCGAGCGGCTGTCCGCCGTGGGCGCGGAGGCGGTGGTTGAGGCGCTGGCGCTGATGGAGAGCGGGCAGGCCCGCGAGGAGGTGCAGGACCACTCGCGCGCCACCTTTGCTCCCAAGATCGACCGCGAGACGGCACGGATCGACTGGACGCTCTCCGCCGACCGCGTGTCGCTGCACATCCGCGCGATGGACGAGGTGCCGGGCGCGTGGACCCCGCACGGCGCGCGCGGTGCGGTGAAGCTCTTTCGCCCGCGCGCCAGCGGCGGCAGCGGCGAGCCGGGAACGGTGATGGCGGTGGGCGAGGATGGCGTGCTCGTCGCCTGTGGGGAGGGCGCCGTCCTCGTGCGCGAGGTGCAGCCGCCGGGGAAGCGGCGCATGGCCGCCGGCGAGTGGGTGCGCGGGCGCGGTGTGTCGGTGGATGACCGCTTCGGCGCTGAGGGCTGAGCTTCCGCCCCTCCACGTCGTCACCGACGACGCCACGGCCGCGCGCCCGGACTTCCTCCGCGCCGCCGCCGAGGTGGTGGCCGAGGGAGGGCCGCTGATCGCGCTCCACCTGCGCGCGCCGTCCGCGAACGGGCTTGCGGTGTACAGGTGGGCGGAGGCGCTCCGCACGCTGACCCGCGATGCCGGCGCCCTGCTCCTGGTGAACGACCGCGTGGACGTGGCGCTCGCGGTGGATGCGGATGGCGTGCAGCTCGGGCGGCGCGGCCTCCCCGCGGCGGATGCGCGGGGGCTGGCGGGTGCGGAGCGGCTGGTAGGCGTCTCCGTGCACACATCCGCCGAGGTGGACGAGGCGCGGGAGGGTGGGGCGGATTTCGTGCTGGTCGGCAACGTTTACGCGACCGAGTCCCATCCGGGGCGCGCCGGGATCGGGGTACGGGCGCTGGCGTCCTTCGTCGGCCTCCCGCGCATCGCCATCGGCGGGGTGACGCCGGAGGGGGTGGCGGAGCTCAAGGAGGCGGGGGTGCAGGGCGTCGCGGCGATCCGCGGCGTGTGGGACGCGCCGAGCCCGGCACGGGCGGTGCGCAGCTATCTGAAGGAGTGGAAGGGATGACGACGATTACGGCGGTTTCCATCCAGGTCAACGGCGACGAGCGCGAGGTCCCCGCGGGGCTCCACGTGGCCGCGCTGCTGGAGCACCTGGATCTCCACCCGCGCATGGTGGTGGTGGAGCGCAACGGCGATATCCTGCGCCGCGAAGCGCTGGACGCGACGCCGGTGGAGCCCGGCGACCGCTTCGAGCTGGTACACTTCGTCGGCGGGGGCTGACGACCAATCGCATTTCAGGCAGGAAGGAAGGGATACATGGCGACCGCAATGCTGGACGTGCAGACGCTGGACGAGCCGCTCGTGATCGCGGGCCGCCCGCTCCGCTCCCGCCTCCTGGTGGGGACGGGGAAGTACCGCAGCAACGACGAGATGGTGCAGGCCATCGAGGCATCCGGCGCCGAGGTGGTGACCGTCGCCGTGCGCCGCGTGGACCTGGACCGCACAAAGGAGGAGGGCGTCCTCTTCCACCTGGACCCGGAGCGCTTCCTCCTCCTCCCGAACACCGCCGGCTGCTACACGGCGGAGGACGCGGTGCGCTACGCCCGCCTCGCCCGCGCCGCCGGCTTCACCGACTGGGTGAAGCTGGAGGTGATCGGCGACCAGGAGACGCTCCTCCCGGATGCGGACGCGACGATCCGCGCCGCGCGCGAGCTGGTGGCGGACGGCTTCAAGGTCCTGGCGTATACCAACGACGACCTGATCACCGCGCTCCGCCTGGAGGATGCAGGCTGCGCGGCGGTGATGCCGCTGGCGTCGCCCATCGGCAGCGGGCTGGGGCTCGTGAATCCGTACAACATCCGCACCATCAAGGCGCGCCTGCAGGTGCCGGTGATCGTGGACGCGGGCGTGGGCACCGCATCGGACGCGGCGGTGACGATGGAGCAGGGCGTGGACGGCATCCTGATGAACACCGCGCTGGCGGAGGCGCAGGAGCCGGTGCGCATGGCGCGCGCGATGGCGCTGGCCACCGAGGCGGGGCGCCTGGCGTTCCTGGCCGGCCGCATGCCGCGCCGCGAGCGCGCGGTGCCGTCGTCGCCGCGCAAGGGGATGCTCGACTGAGCATGAAGGGGCGGGCGACCCCCACCCGGCACGCGGCGCTGGAGACGCTGCGCCGCGTGAGCACCGGCGACCTGGCCGACCGGGCGCTCGAGCACGCCACGCGCGAGTTGGAGCCGCGCGACCGCGCCTGGACGCAGGAGCTGGTGTACGGCACCTTTCGTATGCGCGGCCGGCTGGACCACGTGCTGGACGGGCTGGTGCGCGACGGGGTGGCGAAGCTGGAGGAGGAGGTGCTGGACGTGCTGCGCCTGGGCGCGTACCAGCTCCTGGAGATGGGGAGCGTCCCCCCGTACGCCGCCGTCAGCGAGTCGGTGGAGCTGGCGCGCGACGCGGGCGCATCGCGGGCGGCGGGGCTGGTGAACGGCGTCCTCCAGAACCTGCACCGCCGGCGCGACCAGCTCCGCTTCCCGGACTTCGAGCGCGACCCCGCGGCGCACCTGGCCACGGCGGGCTCGCATCCGCGCTGGCTGCTCGACCGGTGGATTGCCCGCTGGGGCGCCGAGGACGTCCGCGCTCTCGTCGAGGCGAACAACGCTCGCCCCGAGCTCTACCTGCGTCCGCTGGGCGTGGCGCGCGACGAGGCGGCGGAGCGGCTGGCGGCCGCCGGGATTGCGGCGGAGCCGGTGGATTTCTCGCCCGACTCGCTGCGGATTCCGCCCCCCGGCACCGCCGCCGATGCGCTGGCGGCCGTCCCCGCGGTGGTGCAGGACCCCGCGGCCGCGCTGGTGGTGCGCTACGCCGCCGCTCCCGAAGGCGCCACGGTGCTGGACCTGTGCGCGGCGCCGGGCGGCAAGGCGCTGGGGCTGGCCGAGCCGGGCGCCCGCGTGGCCGCCGCCGACCTGTCGCGCCGCCGCATGCGGCGCGTGGTGGAGAACGCTGAGCGCATCGGGTGGCGGGACCGGGTTGCCGCCGTGGTGGCGGACGCGCGCATGCCTCCCTTCCGCCCCGTGGACGTGGTGCTGCTGGATGCGCCCTGCACGGGAACCGGCACCTTTCGCCGGCACCCGGACGGGCGCTGGCGCATCGCCCCGCACGACCTGGAAGCACTCACCGAGTTGCAGGACCAGCTCCTGCGCGCGGCGGCGGAGGTGGTCCGCCCCGGCGGGGTGCTGGTGTACTCCACCTGTTCGCTCGAGCGCGAGGAGAACGAAGACCGGATGGAGCGTTTTCTGGCCGAGCACCCGGATTGGTCGATGAGCCCCGCCCCCGGCGCGGTGGACGGCGCGCTGCTGGACGAGCGCGGGCGCCTCTGCGTCCTGCCGCAGCGGCAGGGAGTGGACGGCGCCTTTGCCGCGCGCATGCGGAGGAACGCGTGAGCGCCCCCGTGAAGCCGCCGCGCGCGCCGCGCCGCTGGGTGCCCGCCATCCCCCAGCGCGTATCGGGACCTTTCACCGAGGGGAACCTGCTGCGCTGGGTGATCGGCGCGGGACTGGGCGCTTTTGCGCTCGGCTACCTGGTCATCACGCTCCTCTTCTTCCCCGGCTTCGGCCGCTCGGCCATCGTCACCGTCCCCGACCTGCGCGGGCAGCCGCTGCGCGAGGCGGAGCGGACGCTGGACCGGCTGGGGCTGGAGCTGGGCCGCGGCGGCACGCTCGCCAACCCGCGTATCCGCGCCGGCGCCGTGCTGGTGCAGAGCCCGCTTCCCGGCCAGGAGGTCACCCGCGGCGCCGAGATCCGCGTGGTGCTGAGCGCAGGCCCGGAGCGGCACCCGGTGCCTCCCATCGCCGGCCTCACCCTGCGCGAGGCCCGCACGCTGCTGGAGCGCTTCGGCTTCTCGGTAAAGGTGCAGCGCATGGTAGCCGACCGCGAAGAGGGAACGTTCCTGGGGATGCGGCCGCGCGCGGGCACCGTGGCGGTGGTGCCCAGCGTCGTGACCATCACCCTGAGCGCCGGCCCGCCGAAGTTCCCAGTCCCCAGCGTCGTCACCCTGCCGCTCGGCGAGGCGGAGACGCGGCTGCGCGCGGCCGGCTTCCGCCTGGGGAACGTGTCGTACGATCCGGCCTCGGCCGAGGCGCTGGGCGGGGTCGCGTCGCAGCGCCCCGCGCCGGGCGACTCCCTGCGGCGCGGCGGCGCGGTGAACGTGACGGTCTCCGGCACCGATCCCAACCCGCCGCCGCCCGTGGTGGAGGAGCCCGTCGTGCCCGACTCGACGGCGGCCCCCGCTCCCGAGGAGCCGCAGGCCCCGCCGCCGCAGGAGTTCCCTCCGGCGCCCCCGCCGGCGAAGCGGTGAGCGCGGCCATGTCCGAATCGCGGAAGCAGTGGATCGTCGTGGGCGCGGTGCTGGCCCTCCTCGCGGCGCTGGTGGGCGTGGGCTGGGCCAACCGCGGCTCGTTCCTCCCGCTGGACGTGGGGAGCGAGGCCCCGGGCTTCCGCGCCGCCGACCTGCAGGGGCGCCCCGTCGCCCTGGCCGATCTGCGCGGCCAGGTAGTGCTCCTCAACATCTGGGCGACGTGGTGCGGCCCCTGCCGCGACGAGATGCCCTCGCTCCAGCGCCTTCACCAGCAGCTCGGGCCGGAGGGGCTGCAGGTGATCGCCGTGAGCGTGGACGCCGCGCCCGGGAAGCGGGACGCGGGCGGCAACCCGGGGGGCGACGTGGCGGCGTTCGGGAAGCAATACGGGCTCACCTTCGCCCTCTGGCGCGAGCCCACGGGGAGCATCCAGCGCGCCTACCGCACCACCGGCATCCCCGAATCCTTTGTGATCGGCCGCGACGGCAGCATCCGCAAAAAGGTCATCGGCGCCACCGAATGGGACGATCAGGCGAACGTGGATCTGATCCGCAGGCTGCTGAAGCAGTGATGCGGCGCGCGAGTGTGTCCGCGGGAGCGGCCCCCCCTTTATGTCATCCTGAGAGAGCCGCCTCGCCGACCATCGGCGATGCGCGCCGAACTCCTGCGGCGACCGAAGGATCTAGCCGGCGAGGCAAGAGGACGGCCCGACACGACGAACCCCTCGGCACGCGCAGTAGATCCTTCGCTCCGCGCCAGGGCGTGGAGACGGGGCGAGGCCGGTGTGGCGCGTCGCTCAGGATGACAGATCGGGGGGTGCGCGAATGAGGCCCTTCTCGCTGCGGCGGGCGATGCGCAACTGGCAGCTGAAGCTGGCGGCGCTGGCGTTGGCGGTGCTGCTGTGGGTGCTGGTGCGCGCGGAGCAGCCCACCGAGCAGTGGATGCAGGTACAGGTCGAGCCGCAGCTCCTCGATCCCGCCTACACACTTACCGCGCCGCCGGCGCCGCACGTGGTACAGGTGCGCTTCGCCGGGAAGTGGCGCGAAATCGGGGAGCTGGCGCTGGAGAAGCCCGTGCTCGTGCTGCACGTGCGCAACGTGGGGCGGCAGCGGACTTTCGTGCTGGAGCCGAGCATGGTCCGCCTCCCCGATGGCGCGCGCGGCCACGTCAGCGCGCTGGACGTGCGCCCGGGGCTCGTGAAGCTGGCGCTGCAGCCGGTTCCCGACACGCCGTCCGCGCCCATTCGATGACCCGTCCGCCCCTGGTGCTCGGCATCGAGACCTCCTGCGACGAGACCTCCGCCGCCGTGCTGCGCGGTGAGAACGAGCTGCTGGGGCACGTCATCTTCACCCAGGACGTGCATCGCCTGTACGGCGGCGTCGTGCCGGAGATCGCGTCGCGCGCCCACCTGCGCACGCTGGACGACGTGGTGGATGGCGCTCTGCGGGAGGCCGGCGTGCAGCTCAAGGACGTGGACGTCGTCGGCGTGACGGCCGGGCCGGGGCTGATCGGCGCGCTTCTCGTGGGTGTCTCGTGGGGCAAGGCCGCCGCGTGGGCCGCGGGGAAGCCGGTCGTGGGGGTGCACCACATGGAGGCGCACCTCTTCGCCACGCAGCTGGAGCACCTGGACGCCACGCCGCCCTTTGTGGCGCTCCTCGTCTCCGGCGGCCACACGCTCCTCCTCTGGGTGCCAGCTTGGGGCGAGTACGTGCAGCTCGGCGCCACCCGCGACGACGCGGCGGGCGAGGCGTTCGACAAGGCGGCCAAGATCCTGGGGCTTCCGTACCCCGGCGGCCCCTCCATCCAGCGCGCGGCCGAGGGCGGCGACCCGTCGCGCCACCGCTTCACGCGCCCGCTGCTGAACCGCGGCCAGCGCCCCGAAGACTCCGAGTACTACGACTTCTCCTTCAGCGGCCTGAAGACGGCGCTCCGCAACCGTGTGCGAGATGTGGAGCGCGAGGGCGCGCTGGAAGCCGAGGTCCCGCACCTGGCCGCCGCCTTCCAGGATGCCGCCGTCGACGTCCTCGCCACCAAGACGATGCGCGCTGTCCGGGAGATGGATTGCCGGCGCGTCGTTCTGGGGGGCGGAGTCGCCAACAGCCGCGCGCTGCGTGCGGAGCTGACGCGGCGGCTGGGCGGGCGCGGGGCCGTCTTCGCCCCCTCGCCGCGCCTGTCCACCGACAACGCCGCGATGATCGCGCGAGCCGCGCAGTTCCGGTTCGCGCGCGGCGAGGTGGCTGGCCTGGACCTCAACGCCCGCGCCGACCTCCCGTTCCCCGGCCTGCGCAAGCGCTGAGGAACAGCAGGGCTCACGCGGAGACGCGGAGGCGCGAAGAGAACCGCAACTGCAGGGCTCACACAGAGACACAGAGCCACAGAGGAAGAACAGCAAGGAGAAGTTCTCTGTGGCTTTCAGTTCCTTCTGTGCCCTCTGTGTGATGCTTTTTTCTGTTGTTCTCCCGCGCCTCCGCGTCTCCGCGTGAGACAATGGTACGCGAGTCGCATCGCAATTGGTTGACGTGGCCCACACGACCTGAACCAGACGGCGCCGGCTTGATCACGCTCCTCCACATCTCCGACCTGCACTTCGGCCCGCCGTTCCAGGAGCGCGTGGGCGAGTCGCTCCAGCGCTTCGCGCACCAGCTGGAGCCGGACGCCATCGTGGCCTCGGGCGACTTCACGCAGCGCGCGCTCCCGGAGCAGTTCGCGGCGGCCCGCGCGTACCTGGACCGCCTCCCCCCCGTCCCCATCGTGGTGACGCCGGGGAACCACGACATCGCGCTCTACCGCTTCACCGAGCGTGTCTTCCACCCGTACGACCTGTACAGGGCGCACATCCTGCCGGAGCTGGACACGGTCACCAAGCTCCCCGGCGCCACCATCGTCGCGCTCAACTCGACGGCGCCGCTGCGGGCCACGGTCAACGGCCGCATCCACCGCTGGCAGATCGACTTCGCGCGCGAGGCGTTCCAGGACGTGCCTGACGAGGACGCGCGCATCCTGGTGTCGCACCACCACTTCGCGCCTCCGCCGGATTGGGATCGCGTGGCCGTGATGCCTCAGGCCAAGCGCGCGCTGGACGCCTTCACGCACTTCAAGGTGGACATGATCCTGGGCGGCCACCTGCACCGCGCGTACATCGGCAACTCGCTGGACGTGTACTCCGGGGCGGACCGCGAGCACGGCATCATCATCGTGCAGAGCGGCACCTCCACCTCGCGCAGGGGTAGGGCGAGGGAGCGCGAAAAGAACTCGCTCAACGTGGTGCGGGTGGACGCGCGGCACATCCGGGTGACGCACTACATGTACTTCGACGACGTGCAGGACTTCGTGCCCACGAGCCGGCACCAGTTCTTCCGCCGAGGCCGCCCCGCCCTGGACCGCGAAGGGCAGGCCGAGGCCGAGGCCATCTTCCGCGAGGACCACTCCTGATGGCGAGCCCCCGGCGCAACCGCGCCCTCCGGCACACGGCGTGGGCGGCGGGCGGCGCCCTGCTGGGCGTCGCGCTGGCTTTCCTCGTCCTGAACCTGGTCGCGCGCACGCGGGCGGGGCACGATCGCATCCTGGAGTACACGCTCAATGCCCTCGCGCGCAACGTGCAGGGCTCGCTGGACGTGCAGCGCATCAGCGGCAACCTGTTCGAAGGCGCCCGCGTCTACGGAATCTCGCTGAAGGAAAAGGACGGCACCCCCTTCGTGGTGGCCGACAGCGCGGACATCACGTACGACGTGCGCACGCTGCTCTCGCCGCGCATCCGCATCAACCGCCTGGTGCTGTACAAGCCCAACATCTACGTGCGCCGCTCGCCGGGCGACTCGCTCTGGAACTACCAGTCGATCTTCCGCGACACGGTCGTGCGCGATCCAACCAAACCCCGCCTGCAGCGCGTGACCTTTGTGGATACGCTGCGCGTGGTGAACGGCTTCACGCGCGTGGAGATCCCGTGGGCGCCGGACTCCACCACCTCCACCCGCGCCCAGCGCGAGGAGGTGCGGCTGGCGCTGCGCGACACCTCGCCGATCATCGTGCGGCGGGTGCGGGGCGGCTACCTGCGCACCATCAACATGACCGGGCTGGGGGGAAGGCTGCGCCAGATCCGTTTCTCTCCCGGCGCCGAGTCGGGGTCGCGCATCACCATCGACACGCTGCGCGGCCGGGTGCAGTTCTTTCGCCGCCCCGCGGACGTGCGCCACGTGCAGGGGAACATCGCCATCCTCCCCGACCGCGTGGAGTTCGACGCGCCCGTGCTGCGCCTTCCCGGCTCGCGCATCGCGACCTCGGGGGTGATCTGCACGAAGAACGACACGCGGAGCTGCAACCGCGCCATTCCCACGAACCAGCTCCCGTACTACGACGTCGCCTTCCGCAGCGACACGATGGCGTTCCGCGACCTGCAGTGGTTGTATCCGCGCTTCCCGCGCGACGCGCACGGCAAGATGTCGGTCTTCCTGGAGACGCGCCCCGAGGGCACCCTCTTCGACATCCGCGGTGCGCGCTTCGATGCGCCGGGCACGCGCATCGCCGGCAGCTTCGGCATCACCGTGGGCGACACCATCGTCTTCAGCAACGTGGACGTGCAGGCCCGCCCCGTGCGCGTCTCCACCATCGAGCGCATGCTTCCGGAGGGGCTCCCGGTCCGCGGCCTGGTGCTGGGGTCGGCGGCGATCAAAGGATCGCGCTGAGGCCCTCACCCCCCGGCCCCCTTGTTTGATCAGTCCAGGATAGATTGTAGTACGTGATCGAGGTCCGAGGCGAGTTTTCCACGCGGTGCGAGGAGAGCACCTTGGTGCAGCTCCCCGCAGCAGCGTGTGGAAAACTCGGGTTGCCCGAGCTGGGAAACCGGGTCGGCAGGATCACGGTCGTACAAGAGGGTCGGGCAGCTAGTTACCCCCTTGGTGGGAAACACCGTGGGAGAGCAGGAGCGTCCGACCCTTGTTTAGCCGAAGAGCCCGAACCGTTGCTTGGGGGAGAACCCCGAAATTCGCAAGGCTGGGCCAACGGGGACATCCAACTTTCAATGCAAGGGAAGGATTCACAATGTCCGAGCTGTTCGCCGGGATCGACGTATCGAAGAAGCGTCTCGACATCGCCATTCGCGGAAGAGAGAGCCGAGGGTGGAGCGTTGCGTACGATGAACGGGGGGTCCGAGCCCTCGTCAGCACGCTGAAAGAACTCGCTCCCACGCTCCTGATCCTGGAGGCGACCGGAGGACTCGAGACGCACCTCGTCGCAGAACTAGCTGCGGCGGGCATTCCACTGGCCGTCATCAATCCGCGTCAGTCCCGTGACTTCGCCCGCGCCACGGGTGAGCTGGCCAAGACGGACGCAATCGACGCCCGCATCCTTGCGCTGTTCGCGGAGCGGATCCGGCCGGAGGTCCGCCCACTGCCGAACGCGGAAGCTCGCGATCTCGATGCTCTGATGACGCGCCGCCGGCAACTGGTCGACATCCGAGTCGGTGAGTGCAACCGACTCTACCAAGCGTCCTCCGCAACCGTTCGGACCAGCATCGAGGAGCACATCGCCTGGCTGGATGCCCGGATCGATGCGGTCGAGGCGGAACTACAGAGGCTGATCAAGGCCAGCCCCCTCTGGCGCGCAAAGGATGACCTCCTGCGCAGCGCGCCAGGTGTAGGCCCGACTGTCTCGCTGACACTGCTGGCGGGGGTTCCCGAACTCGGGAAGCTGAACCGCCAGAAGATCAGCAAACTTGTCGGCGTTGCACCGCTCAACCGCGACAGCGGAATTCTGCGGGGACAGCGCAGGATCTGGGGCGGCCGGTCAGACGTGCGCAACGTACTGTACATGGGCACCCTGTCGGCCATACGCCACAACCCGGTGATCCGGGCGTTCTACGAGCGTCTCGTTGCCCGAGGTAAGCTGAAGAAGGTTGCACTCGTCGCATGCATGAGGAAGCTCCTGACGATTCTCAACTGCATGCTCAGGGACAACACTCCTTGGAACGCCCAATTCGCCGCGGGCTGCGGGTGACCTCAACACCGTTGCTCTCCCGATAACAGGAGAGGGCTGCGCCCTCACCTTTATCGAGAGAGGGGGGGAACTTCGGCCCGCCGCGACTGATGTCGGGGCGGGCCGGGTTTGTAGGGCGTGGGATGGCGTGCGCTGCTGGCGGCGGAGCGGGGCGGGGCACGGGCAGCCACGCGGGGCTGCCCCTACGGGGGTGTCGGGGTGGGCCATTATGCGACGCGGCCCAGCGCCTCGGGCTCGGGACGAACCAGGGCGGTGACGCGGGCGACGGGGAGGCGGACGGTGAAGACGCTCCCCTCGCCTTGCGTGCTCTGGGCGTGGATCGTGCCCTCGTGCTGGTCCACGATCATGCGCACGATGGCCAGGCCCAGCCCCGTTCCGCCGCTCCGCTCGCGCGCGGCGTCGGCGCGGTAGAAGCGGTCGAAGACGCGCGGAAGCTCCTCGGGGGCGATTCCTGAGCCGGTGTCGCGCACCTGCACCTCCACGAAGCCCGGATCGCCGGCCGGCTCCTCGCCATCGGCGGCGGAGTTGGCGCCGCGAACGCGGATCTCGACCACGCCGGCCTCGGTGAACTTGACGGCGTTGGAGACGAGGTTCAGGAAGAGGCGCCGCAGCGAGCCGGCCGCGCCGTGCACGATCACGGACTCGGGCGCATCCAGCCGCACCGCCACCGGCTTCCCCTCCGCCAGCGCCTCGCCGATGTCCTGCACGTCGCGCAGCACGGCGACGAGGTCGACCGGGGCGGTGGGGCGGGGGACCGAGGCTTCCTCGCCCCGCGCCAGCGTCAGCAGGTCCTCCACCAGCGCCAGCATCGAGCGCGTCTCCTCCAGGATCTCGCCCATCGTGTCCCGCAGCTCCTCCGGCGAGCGGGGGCGGGCCAGCGCCACCTCCGCCGTGCCGCGGATGGCGGTGAGCGGGGTGCGCAGCTCGTGGCTCGCGTCGGCGGTGAAGCGGCGCAGGGCCTCGACGGCGCGCTGCAGCCGGCCGAGCATGCCATTGTACGCCTGGGCCAGCTCGCGCAGCTCGGCGGGGTGCTCCGGCTCGTCCACCCGGCGGTCCAGCGCGGCGATCCCGATCTCGCGCGAGGCGGCGACCAGGCGGTTGAGCGGCTTCAGGAGGCGGTTGGCGACCGACCATCCCGCCAGCGCCGCCGCGATCCCCGTGAGCGGGATCAGAAAGAACGCGATCACGGAGAAGGCACGCAGCGCCTTCTTCTCCACGTCGCCGGTGCGCGCCACCACGATGTCCACCGTCTGCCCCGTGACCAGGCGGGTGCGGCGGCGCAGCGTCTCCACGTCGCCCACGGCGGAGGGGATGCGATCTTCGATCACCTCCACGCGGGGGATGTCTGGCGGGGCCACGAGCTGCTCCGCCGCCGCCGCCGTCTGCCGGAGCGACTGCGTGCCCGTGCGGGCGAGCGACTGCCGCAGGATGGCGTAGGTGATCCCCGCGAAGAGCGTCAGCGACGCCAGCAGGATCACCGAGTAGCCCACCACCAGCTCGCGCCGCAGGGAGGTACGGTTCATTCGGCTCGCTCCGGGGTGCGGATCGCGTAGCCCACGCCGCGCACGGTGTGGATCAGCTCCGGCTCGCGCCCCAGCTTGTTGCGGAGCGCATTCACGCAAACGTCCACGATGTTGGTCCCCGGGTCGAAACGGATTCCCCAGACGTGCTCCATCAGCGTGGCGCGCGACAGGGGACGGTCCGCGTTGCGGAGGAGGTACTCCAGGAGGGAGAACTCGCGCGGCGTCAGTTCCACCGAGCTGCTGCCGCGCCGCACTTCGCGGGTGGCCGGGTCCATCTCCAGGTCGCCCACGCGCAGCACGGCGGGGGCGCCGGCCACGCGGCGCCGCAGGAGGGCGCGCAGGCGGGCGGTCAGCTCGCTGAAGTCGAAGGGCTTGGTCAGGTAGTCGTCCGCGCCCGAGTCCAGCCCCTCCACCTTGTCCTCGGTGCGGTCGCGCGCCGTCAGCATCAGCACGGGGAGCGCGACGCCGGACGCGCGCAGGTCGCGCACCAGGTCGAAGCCGGAGCGGCCCGGGATCATCACGTCCACCACCGCCGCGTCGAAGCCCTGCGTCCGCGCCTTGTCGAAGGCGGAGTCGCCGTCGGCCGCCGTTTCCACGATGTACCCCTCCTCGCGCAGCCCCTTCGCCAGAAACGCCAGGATCCGCGGGTTGTCTTCTACGATCAGGATGCGCATGGGGAGAGTCCGTCGCGGGGGGGCGCCCGGCGCGTCCGGGCGTTGTCGCATGCGTATACCCGCGCGCGAGCCACGAGGGGCCACTCCGGCGGGCGGATTAACTCTCCTTAATCGACGCTTAACCCGCGACTAACCCGGCGCATGAACCGTTGGAACGGGTGATGTGTAAATTTACCCACGACGCCGCGGACCGAGTGCGGCGCCGAGCACCTCAAACCCGTGTATGACCATGAACAGCTACGTTCGCAGGCTCGCCATCCCCACCACGCTCGTCGTCGGCCTCGGAGCGGGGCTGACGCTGGCGGACGCGGCGCAGAATCCGCTTCCCGACCTGATGGCCCAGAGCGGCCCGCTCGCCTCGGCGCCCACGGCGCCGGTGGTGCGCGCCGCGCCGTCCGCCGACGCGCTCTCGGGCGCCTTCCGCGCCGCCAGCAGCGCCGCGCTCCCGGCCGTGGTCTTCATCCAGGTGGAGTCCGCCGCGCGGCAGGTCAACGCGCAGATCCCGCCCGAGATGCGCGGCACTCCGTTCGAGGACTTCTTCCGCGGCCCGCAGCGCTCGGGGCCCACGCAGTCGTCCGGCTCCGGCTTCATCGTCTCCGCGGACGGCTACGTCATCACCAACAACCACGTGGTGGACGGCGCGTCGCGCGTGAAGGTGGTGATGAACGACCGCCGCGAGCTCGACGCGCGCGTCGTGGGGCGCGACGCCAACACCGACATCGCCGTCCTCAAGGTGGACGCGAAGAACCTCCCCGTGGTGCGCCTGGGCGACTCCGACGCGCTGGAGACGGGCGACTGGGTGCTCGCCCTCGGCTATCCGCTCTCGCTGGGCCAGACGACCACGGCCGGCATCGTGAGCGCCAAGGGCCGCAGCCTGGGGATCATGGGCCGCAACACCGGCGCCACGTCTCCGCTGGAGCACTTCATCCAGACCGACGCGGCCATCAACCCCGGCAACTCCGGCGGCCCGCTGGTCGATCTGCAGGGCCGCGTGGTCGGCGTCAACTCGGCCATCGCTTCGCCCACCGGTTACTACTCCGGGTACGGGTTCGCGGTGCCCATCGACCTCGCCAAGCGCGTGGCGGACGACCTGATCCGATACGGCGTGGTGCACCGCCCCATGCTCGGCGTGGAGATCCGCGACGCCGCTCCGGCCGACGCGGAGGTGTTCGGCCTGCGCGCTCCCGAGGGCGCCGTCATCAGCAGCGAGCCCAAGGCCGGCGCCCGCGATGCCGGGCTGCGCCTGGGCGACGTGATCGTCTCGGTGGACGGCGGCACCGTGCGCAACACGGGCGACCTGATGGAGCAGGTGATGCGCAAGCAGCCGGGCGACGAGGTGGTGCTGGAGGTCATCCGCTACGGCCGCCGCCAGCGCGCCACGGTGAAGCTCGCCACCTTCGACTCGCCGCGCGCCGAGCGGACCGGCACCGCCGCCCCCGCCGCCAGCGGCGACGCGGCGGACCGCCTGGGCTTCGCGGCCGCCCCGGTGACGCCGCTGATCGCGCAGCAGCTCCGCCTCCCCTCCGCCGAGGGCGTGGTGGTGACGGGCGTGGACCCCTCCGGCCCAAGCGCTTCGCAGCTGATGCCGGGCTTCCGCATCGAGCGCTTCAACGGCCGCGAGATCCGCACGATCACCGAGCTGCGCTCCGCCATGGAGGGCGTCCGCCCCGGCGCCGTCGTCTCCCTCGTCGGCCGCCGCCCGGACGGCACGCAGACCATCGTGAACTTCAGGGCGCGCAGCTGAGCGGATTTCAACACCGACCGCGGAATTTCTGGCGCGTAGTTGCGGGTTGACCCCGTAGCTACGCGCCCTTCACGCATTTGGCTGCGTTCACGCCTCCATCTGCGCAGCACTCGAGAACTCCGTTGCGCGCTTCCAATGATAAGCGAACACGGCCACCGCAGCGTCTTCCACCGCCTTCTGTGCAGATGTGATTTGCTGTGCCGTCTCCGGGATTTCCGGATCATGGCTGTTGACGGCCTGCCGGAGTTGCTCTGTGGCGGCGAGGAGCGGCTTCTGCTCAGTTTGGTCTGGATAGAGGAGAAGACGGATCATGGCGCCGTGGAGCATCGCGCGGTCAAGCTTTGCATTGATCACGTCCCGTGAGAGACCGGCCTCGCGATCAGTCGCCACCTGGCTCGACACCGCAATCAACCCGGCGACCTCGCTGCGTAGTTGCTCGATCCACCGGATACGGTTCGAGTTTACAACAGTCGCTCGGACCTGTGTCTCGGCGATGTCTTTCTGCGCGATGATTTGTTTGGATGCAACGCTGCGGGCCATACGGGCGGCGAGGTATGTGCCCGCAACACCCAAGATCCCACCCAGCAAACCCGTCCACAGAGGGAGCCAGTTACCATCCGATTTGGGGGCCTGAGCAACGCTGTGCCCGATGATGACCAAGGTATCTGCTGAAAGTAGCATTCTTCTGTTCACTTATATAGGAGGTCCGGGACGATCGCCCCTCATCGACGCCGCGTGGAACTCTGCGGGGCCGGCCGGCGTGCGGGATCGTTCAACGCCGCATGCGCCGCCGCCAGCCGCGCGATCGGCACGCGGTAGGGCGAGCAAGAGACGTAATCCAGGCCGACGCGGTGAAAGAACTGCACCGAGCGCGGGTCGCCGCCGTGCTCGCCGCAGACGCCCAGCTTCAGCTCCGGCTGCACGCCGCGGCCGAGGTCCGAGGCGATCTCCACCAGCCGCCCGACCCCCTCCTGGTCCAGCGTCTGGAACGGATCGTCGGGGAGGATGCCGTCCTCCACGTACTTAGGGAGGAAGCGCCCCGCGTCGTCGCGCGACAGGCCAAAGGTGGTCTGCGTCAGGTCGTTGGTGCCGAAGGAGAAGAACTGCGCGTGCTCCGCGATCTTGTTGGCGGTGAGGGCGGCGCGCGGCAGCTCGATCATGGTGCCGGCCAGGTACGCCACCCGCTCCCCCGTCTGCTCGAAGACCTCGGCGGCGCACTCGTCCACGATCTGGCGCTGGCGGCGCAGCTCCTCGGCGGTGGATACCAGCGGGATCATGATCTCCGGGCACACCGTCACGCCTTCCCTCTGCACGGCGACGGCGGCTTCGAAGATGGCCTGCGCCTGCATCCAGGTGATGTCCGGGTAGCTGATCCCCAGCCGGCAGCCGCGGTG
Organism: Longimicrobium sp.; assembly: GCA_036389135.1. NCBI lineage: Bacteria > Pseudomonadati > Gemmatimonadota > Longimicrobiia > Longimicrobiales > Longimicrobiaceae > Longimicrobium > Longimicrobium sp. The sequence goes on along the minus strand of DASVQP010000038.1, from coordinate 91,527 downwards.
GCCGAGCATGGGGTTGCTCTCGTGGTGCTCCTCCACCCGCATGCGAAGGCGCACCGGGTCCAGCCCCAGCTTGCGCGCCAGATCGCGCGTCTCCGCCGCGCCCTGTGGGAGAAACTCGTGCAGCGGCGGGTCCAGGAGGCGGATCGTGACGGGGAGGCCATCCATCGCCCGAAAGATCCCCTCGAAGTCCGCGCGCTGCATGGGGAGGAGCTTGGCGAGCGCGATAGCCCGCTTCGCCCCGCCCTCCGCCAGGATCATCTCGCGCACCGCGTCGATGCGGTCGCCCTCGAAGAACATGTGCTCCGTGCGGCACAGCCCGATCCCCTCCGCGCCGAAGCGGCGGGCGACGGCGGAGTCGTGCGGCGTGTCCGCGTTGGTGCGCACGCGCAGGGTTCGGTAGCCGTCCGCCCATTCCATCAGCCGCTGGAACTGTGGAGACAGCTCCGGCTCACGGGTGGGGACCTGCCCCAGGATCACGCGCCCGGTGCTCCCGTCCAGCGTGATCCAATCGTTCTCGTGCACCACCGTCTCGCCCACGCGGAAGCGGCGGTACGCCTCGTCCACCTGCACCTCGCTCGCGCCGGCCACGCAGCACTTCCCCATCCCGCGCGCCACCACCGCCGCGTGCGAGGTCATCCCGCCGCGCGCGGTGAGGATCGCCTGCGCGGCCACCATCCCGTGGAAGTCCTCGGGCGAGGTCTCGCGCCGCACCAGGATCACGGGCTCGTGCGGCCCGCGCTCCGCCGCCTCGTCCGGGTTGAAGACCACGCGCCCCGACGCCGCGCCGGGCGACGCGGGGAGCCCCGTCGTCAGCACCTTGACGTCGGCGCCGGGGTCGATCATCGGGTGGAGGAGCTGGTCGAGCTGCTCCGGCTTCACTCGCAGCACCGCTTCCTCGACGGAGATCACCCCCTCGTCCACCATGTCCACGGCGGTGCGGACGGCGGCGGCGGCGGAGCGCTTGGCGGAGCGGGTCTGGAGGAGGAAGAGGTGCCCGCGCTCCACCGTGAACTCCAGGTCCTGCACGTCGCGGTAGTGCGTCTCCAGCCGTTGCTGCGCGGCGAGCAGCTCCTGATACGCGCCGGGGAGCGCCGCGGCCATCCCGTCGATGTGCAGCGGGTCGCGAATGCCGGCCACCACGTCCTCGCCCTGCGCGTTCACCAGGAACTCGCCGTACAGGCAGCGCTCACCGGTCGATGGGTCGCGGGTGAAGCAGACCCCCGTCCCCGAGTCGTTCCCCATGTTGCCGAACACCATCGAGCAGACGCTCACCGCCGTCCCCAGGTCGTGCGAGATGTTGTTGATGCGGCGGTAGGCGATGGCGCGCGGGGTGTTCCACGAGTTGAAGACGGCCTGGATGGCGCCCCAGAGCTGCGCCTTGGGGTCCGTCGGGAAGTCCTTGCCGGTCGCCTCGCGCACCAGCGCCTTGAACTCCGCCACGAGAGTGCGCCAGTCTTCGGCGGAAAGGTCGGTGTCTTCGCGTACGCCGCGCCGCTCCTTGGCCTGCTCCAGCAGGTGCTCGAAGCGCTCGCCGCGGATGCCGAGCACAACGTTGGAGTACATCTGCACGAAGCGGCGGTACGAGTCGAAGGCGAAGCGCTCGTCCCCGCTCTCCGCCGCGAGGGCGGCGGCGGTCTCGTCGTTGAGCCCCAGGTTGAGGATCGTGTCCATCATCCCCGGCATCGACACCGCGGCCCCGGAGCGCACCGACACCAGCAGCGGCCGCCCCCCGCCGCCGAACGTCTTCCCCGTCGCCTCCTCCAGCCGGTGCAGCGCGGCGTCCACCTCGGCGGGGAGCGCGTCGGGGTAGCCGCCGGTGCGGATGAAGTGGCGGCAGCACTCGGTGGTGATGGTGAAGCCCGGCGGCACCGGCACCCCGATGCGCGCCATCTCGGCGAGCCCGGCGCCCTTGCCGCCGAGCAGCTCCTTCATCTCCCCGCTCCCCTCCGTCTGATTCGCGCCGTAGAAGTAGACGTGCTGCTCCGCCATGTGCCGCTCTCGTGTGGGTTCCTGGATCAGGGCTCCTCGGCGCGCGCCGGTGGCAAGATCAGAGCCGCCTCCTCGAACTCCTCGCCGCGCTCCGGCCTCTCGGCACGCGCAGTAGATCCCTCGCTCCGCGCCAGGCATCGGCGGCGCGGCGAGGACGGGGAGGCGCGTCGCTCAGGATGACAAAAGGAAGGGGCGCGCGACGGCGCCCGCTCCGCCGCGACTCAGCCGCAGCGCCGCGCCAGGGTGCGTACGAGGGTGGCGGCGCGAGCCTTGTCCGCGCCGGCGGAGGCGTCCACGGTGCGGCCGAGGGCGGCGATGCGGTCCGCCTTCACGGTGTAGTCCGCGCCCGTCTTTGTGCAGAACCGCGCCTCGAGACCGCGCGACTGCTCTTCCACCCAGCCAAGCACTTCCACCATCCTCCGCAGCGCGGCCGGTGCGTGCGCGCCGCGCGGGTACAGCGACAGGTAGCGCGCCACGGTGATCTCCGCGAGGCCGAAGAGGCAGGTCGGGTCCCCCTCGCACTCGCCGGGGAGCTGCTGGGTGGCCGCCTCCCACGCAATCGCCTCGCCGATCGGCAGAGCGCGATACCGCCTCTGCAGCGCCCAGAAGGCGTCGGCGGTGACGTACCACTGCCCCTGCGGCTCACCGTACGCGATCTCGCTGCTGTCCGCGCGGATGCGGCCGTCGCGCAGCGGGCGCGCGTCGGAGCCGCCCTGCGACGTGCGCGCGTGCTCGTCCAGCGCCTTCTGGAGGGCGCGCAGGCGCAGCAGCCCGAGCTCGCCCCTGGCCGCGGGCGCTGCGGCCGCGGCCGCCGCATCGGTGAGCACGTTCACCAGCCGCGCGCGGGTGGCAAAGGGCGCCTGCTCCTGCGCCACCGAGCGCGCCGTGATCCTGCGCAGCGCCGGGAGCGGGTTCGCCGCGTCGTACGGCACCGTCAGGTCGCGCCGCACCCACCCGCGCGCGCCATCTGCCGTGCGCACGCGCACCCACTCGCCCGCGGCGGCACCCTCCACCGTCAGCGGCATCGCGATGTCCAGGGTGCGCACGGCCGCCCCGGTCGCGGCGGGGGTGGCGCGGAGCCGCACCGCATCCAGCGTCGCGACGCGCGCCTGCGCCGCCAGCGGTACGGGGGCGAGGACGAGGAGGCACAGCATCCACGCGCGCGGGCCGAATCGTGCTCGAAGCATGGTGTCCAGGTGTTGAGATGGGAGCCGCGGAACGCTCTGCACGAACGGATAGCCGCTCGGTGCGCCATGCGCAACGACGCAGCAGAAACTCGAAGGCCCCCGAACGCCAAAAAGGACTGCACGCGGTCGGCGCACGAAAACACGTGTGGGTTTTCCGCATGTCCGGCTTCATCGCGACAGCCTTCATGCATCCCGGGCGGTGCGGTGCGTCGGAGTCCCACCGCGCCCGGGCACGCCGTAGATGATCTTGCGGTACGGCGCACGCGTCGCGGCCCACGGGAGCTCCGTCGTGCTGGAGAGTCCGCCTGTTTCAGAGGCAGCTTGTGCGCACCGCCGCCGCCAATTACTATCCCGTTGTTATTGCTCCGCAGTGTGGCGCCAAACATGTGCACGGTCCTTCTCCGCGTGCTGACTGAACCCCCGGGTACATTTCCCGCCGGACCCGGCCGGCTACGTCAACCTAGACCCTGAGGACGTGTATGTTCCGCAATGCAGGAAAGTGGTTCCCCGTCGCGCTGCTGGCGATCGGGATGGCCGCCTGCGACGAGTCGCCGGTGACCCTCCCTGACCTCCCCGAAGCGACTTCGTTCGCGAGCACGCCCGCCGAGATTCGCCTGGTGGTGGGTGGAACGGCGACGATCCCCGCACAGGTGCTGGACCAGAACGGTCAGGTGATGACGAACGCCCAGGCGGTGTTCGTCTCGCAAGATCCGTCGGTGGCGACGGTCGATGCCAGCGGGACTGTGCGCGCCGTGTCGCCGGGCACCACCAACATCACGGCGACGTTCGGCCAGGTCACGGCGACCACCCGCATCATCGTGGCCCGCAACGAGAGCGCCTTTATCCGTACTCTCGACGTGGCGGGCGACTCCGTGGTGATCGACGTGAACAGCCCGCCGGTCGAGCTTCTGGTGCGTTCCTTCACCGCGGGCGGTGTGTCGACGTGCCCGAACCTGACCATCACCGCGACGGATCGCACGGTGGCGAACGTCACCCAGGGGTTCAACCCGTGCCGCCTCATCATCCGGGGGAATTTCCCCGGGCGCACCATGGTGACCGTGTCGGCCGAGGGCGTGTCGGACAGCGTGCGGGTGATCGTGGCCGCCGCCAACTCGAGGGCGAACTTCGTCAATCCGGTCACGCAGGCTCAGGCGGGCAGCACCGTTCCGTACACGGTGCGGGTGACGGATGAAGCCGGGAATCCGATAGCCGGGACCACGGTGAACTTCGACGTTACCGCGGGCCGCCTTTCGGCCACCAGCGTAGTGACCGACGCCAACGGCAACGCCACCGTGCAGTACACGCTGCCGACCAACCTCCGCGACGCGGGGAGCTTCCAGACCATCTCGTTCGCCACCACGCTGCCGAACGGCGCGGCGATCACCCGGTCGGTCAGCGTCAACGTGACCCCGGGACCGACCGCGACCCTGACGCTGCAGCTGCTGGCCGATCAGTTCAGCGGCAACGCTACGCCGATCACGGGGAGCTCGATTTCGGCGCGCGTCAACACGACGCTGTTCATCGGCGCCACCGGTGAGGACCAGTTCGGCAACCGCACGAACGAAGACCTCACGTTCGCGGTGACCCCGCCGGCTGTCCGCACCTGTGGCGACAACTTCGCCTTCCCCCCGGGCGGCGGCCCTGCGATCGAGTACACGTGCATCCGCTCGTCCACGACCGGCACGTCGACCTTCACCGCGACGCGCCCAGCCACGGGCAGCCAGCCCGCGGTGTCGCGAAGCGTGAGCGTCGTCTTCACGCCCTGAGACATACTCCGGTGTCCCTCGGGCGGGGCGCTCTGCCCCGCCCGCATGTAGCGAAGCCAACCACTCTCGTCACGGGAGTTCATGAAACGCTTTTTCGGTGTGCTCGCACTCGTGTGTGTAGCGAGCACCGCTTCGGCGCAGAGCGCGCTGCGGATCAACACCTCGCTGGGATCGTTCACGCCCATGCTGCCGGTGATCGCGGTGGACGACACGCGGAATCCGGACGTGGAGCTGGAGTCGGCGACCGCCACCACGCTGGAGCTGGGGTACGCGGCGCGGTCGTGGGCCACGCTGTACGGCGGCCTCACCTACGCCCAGCCGCGGCTGGTTCTGAGCGGCGCCCTGGAGTCCAACCAGGTGAACGGCGCCTCTTCTCGCACCAACATCCTCATCCCCACTGCCGGCGTAATGCTGTCGCGCCAGTTGGGCCGGACCTCGATTCGTCCGAGCGCGCGCCTTGGGATCGGGGTGAAGAGCTACAAGTTCGACCTGGCCGAGCAAGACGACCGGGTAGGGAACCTGACCGGCGACCTGGGGCTCGGTCTCTCGGCGGGCGAGGGTCCGGTGACGATGACGGCGGAAGCGCGCTGGCTTCCCAGCACCTTCAACGCGCGCTCGCTTCCGATCCGCGCCACCGGCAACACGGATCAGCAGCAGAACGACTGGATCTTCCAGCTGGGCTTCCGCTTCCGCCCCTGAACGGCTGGCCAGGGTTGAGAACGTGAGCCGTTCCGAGTTCAGGGAGCGGCTCGAAGGTGAAGCAAGAAACCTCCCCTCCGGCGCGCGACGCCGGAGGGGAGGTTTCTCTTCCGCCACCAGAAGCTACTCCGCGTCCATGAAGGGGTATTCGAAGCGCTGCGCCGGCGCCAACGTCTCCTTGATGGCGCGCGGGCTGATCCAGCGCACCATGTTGAGCACGGAGCCCGCCTTGTCGTTGGTGCCGCTCGCGCGCCCGCCGCCAAAGGGCTGCTGGCCGACGACGGCCCCGGTGGGCTTGTCGTTGATGTAGAAGTTGCCGGCGGAGTTGCGCAGCCGGCGGTCGGCCTCCACGATCGGCTTGCGCTCGTTGGAGAAGACGGCGCCCGTGAGCGCGTACGGGGTGCCGGCGTCCACCACGTCCATGATCCGCTCCCAGTCGCGCTCCGGGTACACGTGCAGCGCGAGCACCGGGCCGAACACCTCCTCGCACATCAGCCGGTAGGCGGAATCCTCCACCTGCACCAGCGTGGGGTCGATGAAGTAGCCCTTCGAGTCGTCCGAGGTGCCGCCGTGGATGATCTCGATCCCCTTCGATTCCTTGGCGTGCTGGATGTAGCCGGTGATCTTGTCGAACGCCTTCCGGTCGATCACCGCGCCCATGAAGTTGCGGAAGTCGCGCACGTCGCCCACGCGGATCTTCGACAGCATCTCCACCGTCCGCTCGCGCACCTGCGGCCAGATGGAGTCCGGCACGAAGACGCGCGACGCGGCGCTGCACTTCTGGCCCTGGTACTCGAAGCCGCCGCGCACGATGGCGGTGGCGAGCGCGTCTACGTCGGCGCTGGCGTGGGCCAGGATGAAGTCCTTGCCCCCCGTCTCGCCCACCAGCCGCGGGTAGCTCTTGTACGACGCGATGCGTTCCCCCACCGTCTTCCAGAGCGTGTGAAAGACGGATGTGGAGCCGGTGAAGTGGATGCCGGCCAGGTCGCGGTGCGCCACCAGGATGTCGGTGATCGGCCCCGGGTCGCCCGGGATGAAGTTGATGACCCCGTCCGGAAGCCCGGCCTCCTGCAGGATCTTCATGATGTAGTAGTTGCTGTAGACCGCCGCGTTGGACGGCTTCCAGAGCGCCACGTTCCCCATCATCGCCGGCGCGGTGGGGAGGTTCCCGCCGATGGCGGTGAAGTTGAACGGGGTGACGGCGTAGATGAACCCCTCGAGCGGGCGGTGGTCCATCCGGTTCCACATCCCGGGGCCGGACACGGGCTGCTCGCTGTAGATCTTTTCGGCGAAGTGGGTGTTCCAGCGCCAGAAGTCGATCAGCTCGCAGGCGCTGTCGATCTCGGCCTGGTACGCCGTCTTGCTCTGCCCCAGCATGGTGGCGGCGTTGAGCACGGGGCGGTAGCGCGTGGCCAGCAGCTCCGCGGCGCGCTGGAAGACGGCGAGACGGTCCTCCCACGGCCAGTGCATCCACTCCTTCTGCGCCTCGCGCGAGGCGTGGATCGCCTGGCGGACCTCGTCGGGCCCTGCCTTGTGGTACGTCGCCAGGACGTGCCCGTGGTCGTGCGGCATCACCTGGCGCTCGGTGTTGCCGGTGCGGACTTCCTTGCCCCCGATGATGAGCGGAATCTCGATCTCTTCCCCCGCCATCCGCGCCAGCGCGGCCTTGAGCTCGGCGCGCTCGGGGCTCCCGGGGGCATACGACAGCACCGGCTCGTTGCGCGGAGCTGGAACCTGTGTAACGCTGTTCATGCGAGGTCTCCTGGTGGTTCGGAACTGAAGTGCTGAGTGCTAAGTGCTAAGTCCTAAGTAATACGCACTCACGCACTCACGCACTTCTCTGTTCAGCACTTAGCACTCAGCACTTAGCACTTTCCGCGCACAAGCTACTCCCCGGCCGCCCCCTCCGCCACACCCGCCCGGCTTGACCCATTTACCGGCTGTGGGGTACATTGGCGTGCAGGGCGCACCGCTCACCCAACCGGCCGCGGCATGACCATCGTCGAGCAGATCGAAGACACTCTGGACACCATCCGCCCCGCCCTGCGCGGCGACGGCGGAGACGTGGAGTTCGTGGGATACGACGACGCACAGGGCGTGGTGCAGCTCCGCCTGATGGGCGCGTGCAGCTCGTGCCCGATCTCGACGATGACGGTGAAGCAGGGGATCGAGCGGCGGATCAAGCAGGTGATTCCGGAAGTCCGCGAAGTCCAGGCGGTCTGAACGACGCCCGCACAGACGATAGCCGGCGCTCGCATGGGCGCCGGCTTTTTAACAGAAGTGCGTGAGTGCGTTGGTGCGTCGGTGCGCTTGCCCGTACCAACGCACTTCCGCACTCATGCACTCACGCACTTTTTTTCAGTTCCTATGACCAACGAACAGCGTGACCAGGTCCTCCGGCGCGTCGCGGCGGCCCTCACGCGGGTGATCCACCCCACCACCGGCGAGGACGTCGTCTCCTCCGGCCGCGTCCGCGAGCTGGACGTGGGCGAGGACGGGCTGGTCCGCTTCCGCTTCGCCCTGCAGGCCGACGACCCCGGGACGCTCGTGCGCCAGGCCCGCTCCGCCGCCGAGCGCGTGGAGGGGGTGGAGCGCGTCAAGATCGACATCTCGCTCCCCGCCACGGGAGCGCCGATGAAAAAGGGCGCCGCGCGCGCCGGCACCGTCCCCGCGCCGACGCCGAACTCGGGGCTCCTTCCGCGGGTCAAGCGCATCATCGCCGTCTCCTCCGGGAAGGGCGGGGTGGGGAAGAGCACCGTCGCCGTGAACCTGGCCGCCGCCCTTGCGGCCGGCGGCAGGCGCGTGGGGGTGCTGGACGCGGACGTGTACGGCCCCAACGTCCCCATCATGTTCGGCGAGACGCGACAGCCGCACGTGACCGACGACAAGAAGCTCCTGCCGCTGGAGGCGCACGGCGTCCGCCTGATGTCGCTCGGCTTCCTCCTGCAGCCGGACCAGGCGGCCATCATGCGCGGCCCCATGATCGCCGGCATCCTGAAGCAGTTCATCGAACAGGTCGAATGGGGCGAGCTGGACGTGATGATCGTCGACATGCCCCCCGGCACCGGCGACGCGCAGCTCTCCCTGGTGCAGACGCTCCGCCTGGACGGCGTGGTGATGGTGACCACCCCGCAGGACGTCTCCACCGGCGACGTGCTGCGCGGCATCAAGATGTTCGAGAAGACCAACACGCGCGTCCTTGGCGTGGTGGAGAACATGAGCGGCTTCATCTGCCCCTGCTGCGGCGAGCGCTACGAGATCTTTGGCCGCGCCGGCGGAACGCGCCTCGCCGGCCAGACCGGCGTCGAGTTCCTGGGCGACGTTCCCCTGGAGATGCGCGTGCGCCAGGGCGGCGACTCCGGCGTCCCCGTCGTCGTCTCCGAGCCCGATTCCCCCGCTGGCCAGGCCCTCCGCAAAGTCGCCGCCCGCGTCGCCGCGCTCGTGGAGGCGTGACAGTTACCGGCGGACGAAGCGCCGGGGGCTGAAGCCCCCGGCTGAAACGACGGGAAGGCGGCTAAAGCCGGCTCGAGAAACGCGGCAACAGACCCGGAGCACCTGGACGCGGGCCGCGGCGAAACGCAAACCCCCTCCCCAGGCAGTTTTGGGGGAGGGGGATGCATCGCGGAGCGACGCTGGGGGAGAGTGCCCCTCAGTCGATCCAGTCCACCTCGATGGAGCCGAGGGCGGCTTCGATTTGGATGTCCAGCTTGCGGGGGGCGCGCTCGTAGCCGCGCGAGTACCACGCGTTGCCGCGCTTCACCATCCCATTGCTGTCGAAGGACGCCAGGAAGGACTCCTTTACGATCCGCACGCCGACCGTGCGCGGAAGGCGCAGCGTCACGGAGCCGAGCCCCATCTTGACCGTGGCCCGCGCATCGCGCGTCCACGCGCCGCCGAAGTCCAGCGTCGTCTCGCCGACGCCGCCCTCGAAGTCGATGCGCTGGGTGCGCGCGTTGGCCAGGCCGGTCACCACCAGGCTCGCGGCGCCCGCCTCCAGCGTCACGGCGCGGGCCGCGGTGCGGTTGGGGCGGTCGAAGCTGATGCGCGTCTCGCTGGCGCCGGTGGAGATGTCCAGCTCCTCCAGCGCGAGCCCGCCCAGCTTCACGTCCGCCTCGCCGGCGCCGAAGGACAGCTTCAGCGACATGGGCACGGCGGGGGTGAGGGCGATGTCGGCGCGGCCCTCGCCGCGGCTGTCCTCGCGGTTGTTGCGGCCCTTCCGGCCCTCCGCCCCCAGGCGCAGCCGGCCCGTGCGGCGGTCGTACGAGGTGACGGGGGAAGCCGACTGGGCGTCGTAGCGCATCTCCATGCGGTAGAGCAGGTTGCCGCGCTCCGGCTGTACCCGCAGGCGCCCGGCCCCGTACTCCACGTCCACCGCCAGCCGCCGCTCCCCCGCCACCTGCCGCGCGGACGTCATCGTCCGCCACGTCTGCTGCGCCCAAACCGGGAGCGCGATGGCGGCGAGGAGAGCCGCGGCGCCGGCAGCCCGGCGCACGCGAGGGCCGGCGATCCGCTCAAACACCGGTACCGCTCCCACCCGCCGGCCCATCGAAGATCGGGTCGTAGTCGCGCGTGCGGCGCCACTGCCACTGCCCGCCGGCGCCGGCGCGCGTCAGGAGGAGCGCCCCGATCCCCACCGCCGCGGCAAACGCGAGCCCCATCTTCGCCAGGAACTCCAGCAGCCCGCCGGCGAAGCCCAGGAAGACGGTCATCTTCAGCAGGTTCGCGGCGATCAGGGGGGCCAGCATGACCGCCAGGCCGGTGAAGACGTACGCGTACGAGTTGCGGTACTGCGCGTCCCAGTTGCCGCGCCGCTCGGCCGTGCGCTCGCCCAGTGCGTGCGCCACCGCCACCAGCCCGAACGCCCCGGCCGCCATCACCAGGATGGGGAAGAGCGGCAGGAAGACCAGGAGGAGAGGGATGCCGATGAGGGTGAGCACCAGGATCACGCCCCCCACGACGTACGCCGGGAAGATCAGGAAGCTGGTGGCAACCCCCAGCGCGCCGGCCCGCAGCGTGTCCGCCCTCACGGAGTCGCTCACCCGGTCCAGCCGCGGGTGTGCGTAGAAGACCGCCGCCGCGCCGATGCCGGCCAGGAGCAGCCCCAGCGCGATGGTGGAAAGAAGCCCCGAGAGCCCGTCGCTGAACTGCCCCAGGAAGCTGCGGTTCTTCATGCGCAGGCGTCCGTCGCCGGCGGTGCGGCGGCCGGCCATGCGCTCCTCGCCGCCCTCCACCCGCATCTCGCCGAGCACGCGCCCGTGGTGGTTCACCAGCCGCCCGCCGAGCACGCGGGCGTCGCCGTTCACCACCCCGGCGTTGTCCAGGTCCCCGCCGCTCACCTGCACGCTGCCGCCCACGGCCGCGCCCCGCACGATGCGCAGGTCGCCGCCGACGACGGTGACGTTCCCCTGCACGCGGCCCCGCACCTCCAGATCGCCGCCGGTGACCACCACCTTTCCTTCCACCACCTCGTCGGGCCCGATCTCCACGTCGCGGCCGACCACGATGCGGTCGCCTCCGCGGCGGATCTCGGCGGCGGGGCGGGCGCCGGCCTCGAGCGTGTCCTGGGCGGGCACGGCGTGCGCCGTTCCCAGCAGCGCCGCGAGCGCGGCGAATGCGACGGCCGCGAACCCGCGGTTCATCCGATCAGTGTGCATGAGTCAGTTCCCCTGTCGGGGTCCGAAGGAGTCGAACCATCGCCCATCCGGAGACGGGTATCGCAAGTAGCGCCATCAAAACGACGGCCAGCAGCCCCGCGTACCCGCCCGGCATCTGCCCGCCCTGTTCCACCACCCACCGCGCCGCATCGCTGCGCAGCGTCCACTCCGCCGCGCGGACGGTGGTGCCCCACACCGTCTCGGCCACCCACCCGCGCCCGATGGCCCACAGCGACCCCGCGTTCACGCCGGGGTGCGAGAACACCCAGGCCAGGAAGGGGACGAGGGGCGCCAGCGGGGCGAGCACCGCCGCGAGCACCAGCATCCACCCGCGCCGGGTGGCGGGGAGCCAGCGGCGGCGCGCCTTGGCCGTGCTCGCCTCCGGCGCTTCGGCCGGAAGGAGCACGCGGGCCATCACCGCGTCCGCGAATGTGGCGGACGGGGCGAAGCGCGGGAGCGCGGCGAGCGCCGAGATCACGGCCCTCGATGCTTCCAGCTCGGCCGTGCACAGCGCACACTGGGCCAGGTGCGACTCGGCGCGGGCGCGCTCCATCTGCGAGAGCGTGCCCTCCGCGAGTTCGTCCAGCGTCCAGTGTTCAAGGTGTGCGGTGTTTTGCGTCACGGTGTCCTCGTCAGCAGCGGCTTGCGTTCATGTTGGGGCCTACGGGAGTAGATGGAGCTGAGTTTCAAAACTGCGAGTGCTAAGTCCTAAGTCCTAAGTCCTGGGGCGGCCGTTCAGCACTTAGCACTTAGCACTTAGCACTTCCGTTCATACCCGTAAGTGCTCGAGCTTCCCTCTGAGTTCATGTCGCGCGCGGTGGATGAACGTCTTCACCGTGCCGAGCGGGAGGCTCATGATGTCGGCGATCTCCTGGTACTCGCGGCCCTCCACGTGGCGCAGCAGGATGGCCGTGCGGTACTCCGGGCGAAGGGCGCCGATCGCGCCCTCGATCGACTCGCCCAGCTCCTTGGCCTCCAGCAGCTCCTCGGGATTCTCGTCGTCGCTCGCCACCGTGATGGTGGAGGCTTCGATCTCGTCCGGGGTTACCGCATAGCGCGATCCGTCTATCGAGACCGTCGCCACTTCCTTCTTGCGAATGTGGTCGATGGTCAGGTTCGTGGCGATCTTGAAGATCCACGAAGAGAATTTGTACTTCGGGTCGTAGCGGCCGATGTTGTTGAAGACGCGGACAAACGTCTCCTGCGCCAGGTCTTCCGCCTGCTCGCGGTCGCGAAGCATGCGGTAGACGAGGGAAAACACCGGGCGCTGGTAGCGCCCGAGCAGCTCGCGGTATGCCTTCTCACTCCCTTTCTGGGCGAGGGCGACGAGCTCGTGGTCCGTAAGCGCGGTTGCGATCAACGTAGGAAACGGGGTGAAAACCGTACCTCCTTGCGATGGGTACGGCATCCTCCGGCGGGAAGTTTCAGGCGCGGCGTGCGGCCTTGCTGGCGACCGGGGCGGGGGGTACCTTTCCGCGTCTATTCTACACCCGCGAGCCCATTTACGGTATGCCGCAGACCCCCGTCCGCCCTTCGGTGCTTCCGGCCAGCGAGGAGAAGGCCGCGCACGTCCGGCGGATGTTCTCGTCCATCGCGCCGCGCTACGACCTGCTCAACCACCTCCTGTCGCTCAACATCGATCGGGTGTGGCGGCGCCGCGCGGTGGACCGGCTGGGGTGGGAGCGCAACCCCGCGGGCACCTACCTGGACACCTGCGCGGGGACGCTGGACCTGTCCGTGGAGCTGGCGCGCCGCCCCGGCTTCACCGGGCGCGTGGTGGGGAGCGACTTCACCTACGCCATGCTGGAGCACGGTACGGACAAGCTGGCCGCGATCCCCGTGGAGCCCGCCTGCGCGGACGCGATGCTCCTTCCCTTCGCAGACGAGGCGTTCGACGGCGCCACGGTGGGGTTCGGGGTGCGCAACCTGGCGGACCTGGACGTAGGGCTGCGCGAGACGGCGCGGGTGCTGAAGCCGGGGGCGCGCTTCGTGATCCTGGAGTTCACCACGCCGGGGTGGCAGCCGTTTCGCGGGCTGTACCTCTTCTACTTCCTGCGCGTGCTGCCGGCGGTGGGGCGGCTGGTGTCGAAGCACGACTCGGCGTACACGTACCTCCCCGAGTCGGTGCGCCAGTTTCCGGAGCCGCCGGAGCTCGCCGCGCGAATGGAGCGCGCCGGCTTCGCGGACGTGGGCTGGACGACGCTCTCCGGCGGGATCGCGGCGCTGCACTGGGGAACGAAGCGCTGATGCCGCGCGCCCTCCAGGTCTTCGCGATGACGCTCCTCCTGTCGTTCATGGGGTGCTGCGTCGCGTCCGCGCTCCTGCAGCTCATCGCCCACACGCGGCACTCGCGCGGCGGGCCGGGCGGTCTGGGGTCGATGTGGAAGCCGGAGGGGAAGTTCGACGACGTGGGGGTGTACCAGATGCGTCTGGCGCGCAAGCTCCTGCTGGTAGGCGCGGTGGCGTACCTGTCGTACGGGCTGGTGACGATGATCGCGCACCAGGTGGACGTGCGGGGGTAACAGGCCCTCACCCCCCGGCCCCCTCCCCCGATAACAGGAGAGGGCTGCGCCCTCGCCGTTATCGGGAGAGGGGGGGAACCGCTGGGCAAGGCGTTCGACCTCGCCTTTGCGTTTGTGGCGAACGGATAAAGGAAAGCAGGCATAGATATGGTGTATCAGAACCTCAGGGATTTCCTCCGCTTCCTGGACCGCACGGGGCAGCTCGTGCGCATCCAGCGGCCCGTCTCCGTGGACCTGGAGATGGCGGAGATCACCGATCGCACGATGAAGCTTCCCGGCGGGGGGCCGGCGCTCCTGTTCGAGCGGCCGGTGCTGATGGATGGCACCGAAAGCCCCATCCCCGTGGCCATCAACATATTCGGGTCGTGGCGCCGCATGGCCGCGGCGCTGGGGGTGGACGACGTGGAGGTGCACGCGCGCCGCATCGCCGAGCTGGTGAAGCCGGAGATCCCCAAGGGGCTGTGGGGGAAGATGGCGATGCTCCCCAAGCTCGCCGAGTTCACCAAGGTGCCGCCGCGGCCGTACAAGGGCGCGCCTCCCTGCCAGCAGGTGATCCTGCGCGAGGGCGAATTCGACCTGACGCGCTTCCCCGTGCTCAAGACCTGGCCTCACGACGGCGGGCCCTTCATCACCCTCCCCATGGTGGTGACGTCGGACCCGGAGACCGGGATCCAGAACATCGGGATGTACCGGATGCAGGTGTTCGGGCCGACCTCGACCGGGATGCACTGGCAGCGGCACAAGGGCGGCGCCGCGCACTACCGCGCCTGGAAGCGCACCCGCGGCGGGCGCATGCCCGTGGTGGTCGCGATCGGCGGGGACCCGGCGACGATGTACACGCCCAGCGCGCCGCTGCCGCCGGGGATCGACGAGTACCTGTTCGGCGGCTTCCTGCGGCGCGACCCGGTGCGCACCTGCAAGGCCATCACCGCCGACCTCACCATCCCCGCCGAGGCGGAGATCGTGCTGGAGGGGTACGTGGACACGGACGAGGAGCTCCGCATCGAGGGGCCCTTCGGCGACCACACCGGCTTCTACACGCTGGAGGACCCGTACCCCACCTTCCACGTGACGACCGTCACGCTGCGCGAGGAGCCGATCTACCCCGCCACGCTGGTGGGGCGCCCGCCCGTGGAGGACGTGTACCTGGGCGGCGCCACGGAGCGGATCTTTCTTCCGCTCGCGCGCTTGACGATGCCGGAGATCGTGGACTACCACATGCCTCCCGAGGGCGTGTTCCACAACCTGGTCTTCGTCTCCATCCGCAAGGAGTACCCGGGGCACGCCTACAAGGTGATGAACGGCCTCTGGGGGATGGGGCTGATGTCGCTCGCCAAGGTGATCGTGGTGGTGGACGAGGGGATCGACGTGCGGAACACGCAGGAGGCGTGGTGGTACGCGCTCGGCAACATCGATCCGGAGCGCGACGTGAAGTTCACCAAGGGCCCGGTGGACGACCTGGACCACGCGGCGCAGAACCCGTCCTTTGGCAGCAAGATGGGGATCGACGGCACGCGGAAGTGGGCCGAGGAGGGCTTCACCCGCCGCTGGCCCGAGATGATCGAAATGTCAGCCGACGTGAAGGCGCACGTCGATGGCATCTGGGCGCGGCTCGGCATTGAGCCGATCGACTGAAACAGCTGGTTTCACACAGAGCCGCAGAGGGGTACGGAAAGAACACAGAGGCAATCGGCGACCTCTCCTCTTTTCTCGCGGTTTTCTCTGTGTCTCTGTGTGAGGCCGCAGTTCAAGGATGACAGTGACCGAGCGCATCATGGAAGGCCAGCACGTCCGCGGGCGCGGGAAGGTGGCCGACCTTTCGAACCTGGTGAAGCTGCCGCACACCATCTTTGCGCTGCCGTTCGCGCTGGTGGGGGCGACGCTGGCGTCTTACGAGCACTCCGTTCAGGTTGCGGACGTGTTCCTGATCCTGACGGCGTTCACCTCTGCGCGGTTCGCGGCGATGGGGTTCAACCGGATCGTGGACCGCGCCATCGACGCCAGGAACCCGCGCACGATGATGCGCGAGATCCCTGCGGGGAAGCTGTCGGTGGGTGAGGCCGCGACGGCGGTGGTGGTCGCGAGCGGGATCTTTTTCCTGTGCGCCGCGCTTCTAAACCCGCTCTGCCTGATGCTGGCGCCGCTCGCGCTGGGGTGGATCCTCTTCTACTCGTACACGAAGCGCTTCACGCGGTGGGCGCACCTGGTGCTGGGGTTCGCGCTCGCCATCGCGCCGGTGGGGGCGTACCTCGCGATCGCGGGGGAGTGGAGCCGGCCGGCGGGGGCGCTGCTGGCACTGGCGGGGGCGGTGCTGTGCTGGGTGGCGGGCTTCGACATCCTCTACTCGCTGCAGGACATGGAGTTCGACCGGGCGGAGGGGCTGCACTCGGTGCCGGCGGCGCTGGGCGCCAGGGGAGCGCTCGCGGTATCGAGGACGCTGCACGTGCTCTCGACGGCGCTCTTCGTGGCGCTCGGGTTTCTGGTGCCGGGGCTGGGGACGCTGTACTTCGCGGCGGCGGCGGTGATCGGAGTGATGCTGGTGTACGAGCAGAGCCTGGTGCGCGCCGATGATTTCTCCAGGATAGACGCGGCGTTCTTCAACGTGAACGGCGCCATCTCGGTCGTGTTCTTTCTGATGGTGCTCGCGGAAAGGGTGCTCGCGTGAGGGACGCGCCGGTCGTCTTCGGGATCACGGGCGCGTCGGGTGCACCGTACGCCGTGCGCCTGCTGCGCGCCCTCAACGATTCCGGGACGGCGGTCCGGCTGATCGTCTCCGGCTACGGCCTGCGGCTGCTGGCGGAGGAGACGGAGATCGACGGGATCGATGCCCTGCGCGCCGCCACGGGTGACTGGTCGCGGGTGGAGCTGTACGACTCGCTCGACCGCGGCGCCACGCCGGCGTCCGGCTCGGCGCCGTCGCGGGGGATGGTGATCTGCCCGTGCTCCATGGGGACGCTCGCCTCCATCGCGGCGGGGACTTCGCGCAACCTGGTGGAGCGCGCGGCGGACGTGGCGTTGAAGGAGCGGAGGACGCTCATTCTGGTGCCGCGCGAGACACCGTTCTCGCTCATCCACCTGGAGAACATGACCCGGCTGACCCGCGCCGGGGCCACCATCCTTCCCGCGGCGCCGGGGTTCTACAACCGGCCGAAGACGATCGCGGACCTGGTGGACTTCGTCGTGGCGCGGGTTCTGGATCATCTGGGCGTGGAGCACGCGCTGGGGCGGCGGTGGCGGAGCGGGGAGGACGGCGGGGAAGCAGGAACGGGGAGCGGCGAACGGGGGGCATAGGCGGAAAGCCTGTGCCCCTGCGTGCATCCATCAACGGCGGGTACGACCATGAAGATCGGGATCATCTCCGACACGCACGGGTTGCTGCGGAGCGAGGTGTTCGACGTGTTCGCCGGGGTCGAGCACATCCTGCACGCGGGCGATGTGGGCGCGGCCGACATCCTCGCCGAGCTGGAGGCGATCGCGCCGCTGACCGCCGTCTGGGGGAACACCGACAGCTTCGACCTGCGCAAGCGCGTGCCCGAGGTGGCGCACGTGGAGCTGGACGGCGTGCCGGTGGTGGTGCTGCACGGGATGCAGCTCGGCTCCCCCACGCCCGAGAAGGCCGCGGCGGCGTACAGCGGCGCGGGGCTCGTCGTCTTCGGCCACTCGCACAAGCCGGTGATCCGGCAGGTGATGGGGACTCTCGCCGTGAACCCGGGTAGCGCGGGTCCGCTGCGGTTCCGCGATCCCGTGACGGTCGCCCTCGCGGAGCTGGTGGACGGGAAGGTCACGGCGCGCCTCGTGGAGCTGGATCCCAAACGGAAGTAGGCTCGGCTTGCGCTCGGGCGGCGCGTCTGGTATTTCGCTGGGATCAAGTGCTAAGTGCTAAGTGCTAAGTGCTAAGTGCTAAGTGCTAAGTGCTAAGTGCTAAGTGCTAAGTGAAAAAACGCACTCACGCACTGCCGTTCAGGACTCAGCACTTAGCACTTAGCACTCCCCCCGTAGTGCGACTCTCCACCACAGGAGTACGATGAAGCGATCGGTCGCGTTCGTGATGGGTGCGCTGCTGGCGGGCTCGCCGGCGGCGGCGCAGGAGTGGACCTCCACCGACCCCGTCCTCCAGGGCATCTGGCGCGAGGGGATGTCGAACTCGCAGGTGGAGCGGCTGGCGCAGGTGCTCACCGACTCGCTGGGGCCGCGGCTTACCGGGTCGCCCGAGACGGCGAACGCGCGGCAGTGGGCGATCTCTACCTACCGCAACTGGGGGATCACCGCGCGCGAGGAGCAGTACGGCACCTGGCGCGGCTGGCGGCGCGGCCACACGCACGTCGACCTGATGACGCCGCGAATGCGATCGCTGGAGGGGACGATGCTGGCGTGGAGCCCCGGCACCAACGGTCCCGTCACTGCGGGCGTGGTGATGCTCCCCGAAGCCGCGGACTCGGCCGCGTTCCAGGCGGCGCTCTCGGCGGTGCGCGGCAAGTTCGTCCTCATCTCCGCCGCGCAGCCCACCTGCCGCCCGGACGAGAACTGGGTGAAGTGGGCGCCGCCCGGGACGTTCGAGCGGATGAGGGACCAGCGCACCGCAACCATGAACGCATGGGCGCGCCGCCTTCAGGCCACCGGCAGCACGGCGCGTGACCTGCCGCGGCGGTTGGAGCAGGCGGGCGCGGTCGGGGTCCTGACCAACCTCTGGTCGCAGGGGTGGGGGGTGGACAAGGTGTTCCAGGCCCGCACCGAGCGCGTCCCCACGCTGGACCTGAGCTGCGAGGACTACGGGCTCGTCTTCCGCATGGTGCAGAACAACCAGTCGCCCACGCTGCGGCTGGACGCAGGGTCGCAGTTCACGGGCGACGTGCCGGCCTCCAACGTCCTGGCGGAGATCCGCGGGCGCCAGAAGCCGAACGAGTACGTGATGATGTCGGCCCACTTCGACTCGTGGGACGCGGCCTCCGGCGCGACGGACAACGCCACCGGCACCGTGGTGATGATGGAGGCGATGCGCATCCTGCGGCAGGTGTATCCCAACCCGAAGCGCACCATCCTCTCCGGGCACTGGAGCGGCGAGGAGCAGGGGCTGAACGGGTCGCGCGGCTTCGTGGCGGACAACCCGCGCATCGTGGAGGGGCTGCAGGCGCTCTTCAACCAGGACAACGGCACCGGGCGCATCGTGCAGGTGTCGATGCAGGGGCTAACCGGGGTGGAGCCGTACTTCCGCCGCTGGTTCTCGCGCATGCCGGGGCTGCTGGTGGACTCGGTGCGCATCGACGCGCCGGGGCTCCCCAGCGGCGGCGGGAGCGACAACGCGTCGTTCATCTGCGCGGGAGCGCCGGGCTTCGGGCTGGGGTCGCTGTCGTGGGACTACGGCACCTACACCTGGCACACCAACCGCGACACGTACGACAAGATCGCCTTCGACGACGTGCGGCGGAACGCGACGATGGTGGCGATGCTCGTGTACCTGGCGTCGGAGGAGCCGGACAAGCTGCCGCGCGCACGGCTCGCGCAGCTTCCGCCGGACCAGCAGG
Source organism: Longimicrobium sp. (assembly GCA_036389135.1). Lineage (NCBI taxonomy): Bacteria > Pseudomonadati > Gemmatimonadota > Longimicrobiia > Longimicrobiales > Longimicrobiaceae > Longimicrobium > Longimicrobium sp. The sequence continues at coordinate 72,188 of DASVQP010000038.1, read as the reverse complement.
GGCGGCCGCGCACCTGGCCCGTGTGCCAGCAGCCCACGCGCAGGGACCCGGCGAGCGCACCGCAGTAGGCGCGTTCCGGCCGGCTCTGGTGAGGTCGCGAGGATCGTTCTGGTGTCACGCGGAGGCGCAGAGACGCGGAGCAGAGGCGCGGAGAGATCTTCGCGCCCTGGCCGGCTCGTCTCACGCAGAGGCGCAGAAACGCAGGGAGAGAACAACAGAGAAAAGCTCACACAGAGGCAGAAGGAACTGAAAGCCACAGAGAAAACCTTTTGCGGTTCTCTCTGTGGCTCTGTGTCTCTGTGTGAGCCATGCAGTTGCAGTTCTCTCCTGCGTCTCTGCGCCTCCGCGCGAGACTTCCTTTTCCGGCTTTGCACAAACCTGGATGACGAATGGTATAATACCGTCTTGACAGAAATTTCTGTGCAATCTCAACGGATCAAGATGTCACGCAAAGCCGAGAAGACGCGAAGGAAAGACAACGGGAAGCCTTTCTTTGCGCCTTCGCGCCTTCGCGTGAGACCATTTCCTCCGATGCACACGGGTTCGTGAGAAACGGTATGCCATGATGGCGCAGAATCCGCTTGATCAGGATGAGATGACGACGCTGGAGGCCGAGTATCGCGAGGCGCTCCAGCGGCTGCTGGCGGCGCACCTGGTGGCGCTGGAGTGCCAGGCGGAGCTGGAGGATGTGATGCGGCGGGCGGAGGCGGTCCTGGGACGGGTGCGGCGGGAAGGAGGGGTCCGCGGGTGAAGGCGAAATTGTAGAGGCCCGGGGCACATCTGCGCTCCGGGCCTCTTCGTCCACGTACCCACGGTCACGGTGCGATCCGCTCCACCTTTTCCAGCGCGTGGAGCCCAATCTGGTACTCGAAGTATCGGTCAAACGGCCAATCTGGAACCACGGATGCGAGCTGCCCCTCCTCCTGGGTGTAGAGGTAGCGGGTGGAAACACGCAGGCGGTCGCCGACGCGCGGCCGGAGCGCTTCCACGGTCGCCGCCAGCTCGGCGGGGCGCACGGCGACCACTCGGTCGATGCTGTGCGGCCGCGAGGCGAGCAGCCCCACGCGATCCACGTAGAAGGAGTAGACCGACCCCTCCGGCGTGTTGTAGACGACGCGCACGATCACCTCTTCGTCCGCGAGTCCCACCCTGGCGGGGAGCGGCGCCCTATAGTCCCCGAGGAGGTCGCCGCACCCGGCCAGCGCAAGGAGCCCAACGAGCGCGCTGATGCGGCGGGCTGTACTCCGCGTTCGCGACGGCCGGCTCATGGCGCGGCGCCGCCGGTGGTGTCGGCAGGGGTGGCGGTGGTGTCGCGGCGGCCGTAGGCCTGGAGCAGCGAGTCGAGGTTGGCCTCGCCGGGGGCGGCGGCGGCGCGGGCGCTGTCGGCGGCGGCCTTGGTGTTGAAGCCGCGCAGCGTCACCATCGCCACCTCGGGCGGCGAGCCGAAGCGCACCGGGATGAAGCCGTAGCCCACGCCGCAGGTGATGAAGAGCGTGCTTCCCTTTACGCGAAAGATGCGGCGCTTGTCCGGCTCGGGGGTGCCGGGGTACAGCTCCGTGTTCACCCACGTCAGCCGCGGTGTGCCGGGCACCTCCATGCGGCCGCAGAAGGTGTGGCCGGTGAGGACGGCGGCGTACTTGTCCGTCGGCAGCGACAGGCCCGTGGCGGGGAAGTGGGCCAGCAGCAGCGGGGTGCGCGGGCCGCCCGGGATGCCGCCGTAGATCTCCGCCTGGCGCCACTCGGGGCGTCGCGGCGTATAGGGCTCCACCCCAGCGATGTACGCCGTGTCGCCGTTGCGGCCAAAGGGCGCGCGGGCGTTGCGCAGGACGCGCACCCCGTTGCGCTGCAGCGCCTGCACCGTGCGGATCTGCGCGCTGTCCGGCTCGCCGTCCGTGTCGTCGTCCTCGTCCGTGTGGCCGAGCACGGCGAAGACAGGGGTCCCCCGCAGCGGCGCCAGGATGCGGTCCAGCGCGGCGTAGTCGTCGCCGCGGGCCACGTAGTCGCCCAGCAGCACCACGACGTCCGGCTTCTCGGCGAGGGCACGGCGCACGGCGGCGGTGGCGACGCGCTCGTTGTCTGGCCAGAGGCCGAGCTGGAAGTCGGAGAGGGCGGCGATCTTCATCCCGTTCCACCCGGCCGGGAGGTCGGCGACTTCGATCTCCACCGGCGTGACGCGGACGTTCTCCGCGCTGGTGGCGCCGTAGATGGCGCGCGGGTCTTCCTGGCGTGCCGCGCTGTCCGAGGGCGCCAGCGCCGCCGCTTCGGGGCGCGCGTCGTCGCACGCCGGGAGCGCGGCGGCGATGAGGAGGAGCAGGGTGCGGAGGGTGCTCCGCATCTGGATGCCTTGGTCTGTGATGGTCAGGGGCCGCGCGCACGCGGTACGGCCCTGCGCGGGCGCAACGCGTGTGCCACCCGCGCGGAGCTCACGCGCTGAGCGGGACCGCATCTACGCGCTCGGGTGCGACGGTGGCCTCCAGCTCGCGTGGATTCATGCGGAACCAGCGCGCGATCAGGAGGATTTCGTCCACCTGGTGCTTGGAAACGAGCGCGCTGTTCGGCTCGGGCTGGCCGAAGTGCTCCTCCGCCAATCGCGCCAGCCGCCGCCGTTCCGCCTGCGAGTCCGGCGCCGAAACGACGGCGCGCACGGTGCCCCGCCGGATCAGGTAGACGCGGGGGTCCACGCCGCGCGCGCAGGGGACGCGATAGAGGAACGAAAGGGTGTCCAGCGCCTCGCGCAGGCGGGCGAACTCGTCGCGCAGGCGTTCCAGCCGTTTGATCCGCTCGCGAACGGCGGCGGCGTACTCGAAGTCCCACCGCTCCGCCGCGGCCAGCATGCGCGCGTTGAGCCACGCCAGCGGCTCGTCCGCATCGCCGTTGAGGAAGGAGCGCAGCAGGTTCACCCGCTTGCGGTACTCGGCCTGGGTGGTGAGCGCGGCGCAGGGGCCCAGGCACAGCTTCAGCTCGGCGCGGTGACAGCCGGGGGTGCGCTCGAAGGCGAAGAGGTCCGGCTGGTCCGAGAAGCGCATCGGCGTGGTGAGCGCGCAGTCGCGCAAGCCGAGCACGTCGTTGAGCTCGCGAACGGCCTCGATCACCCGGCGTCCGCCGCGGAAGGGGCCGTAGTAGGCCGCCCGGTCGTCGCTGACTGCGGCGACCACCGCCAGCTTGGGAACGGCCCCGCCGGTTAGCTTGAGGAAGGAGTAACGCCCGTCGCGCTTGTGCTGGACGTTGAGGCGCGGGCGGAAGCGCTTGATCAGCTCCAGCTCGCGCAGCAGCGCCGCGAACTCGCTCGGCTCGTAGTCCCACGCGACGGAGCCCGCCTCGTTGACGACGCGATAGCCCTTTTCCTCGGGGCGCGCGCGGAAGTAGGAGAGGAGGCGGGTGCGGATCTGCTTCGACTTCCCCACGTACACGATCTCCCCGTCCGGCGCCAGGAACCGGTAGGTGCCTGGGAAGTTCCGGGCGTCGCGCACGGAGTCGCGCAGGGGGTGTGCGGCGGGTTTGGGCACGCGGGGGCTCGATGCCGCGGAGAACAAAAACCGAATCGCGGCAAGATAGTGCGCGCGATGCGTTCGCGGAAGGGCGGAACGGAAGGGGCTCACACAGAGACACAGAGGGGCACCGAAAGAACAGCAAGAGGGTTTCTCTGCGGCTTGTAGTTTCCTCTGTGTTCTCTGTGTGAGGCTTTGCTGTTTTTATCTGGTGAGGGCGCGCTCCAGTTGGGTGGCGAGAGTGTCCGCAGCGGTGGCGAGCTCGGGGGGCTCGGCGGGCTGAGGCGCGGCGGGGGCGGCGCGGCGGGTGACGGCGTCGAGGAGGGCCTCGGCGGCGGTGCGGCCACGTGCGTCGGCGGCGATGGAGAGGGCGTGGCGGGCGGCGGACTCAGCCTTGTTCCAGGCGCCCATCGCTGCGGCGGCACGGGAAAGCGAGAGGATGGCGCGCACGGGTGGTGGCGCTTTGGGCTCGTCGCGCGCCGCTTCCCAGGCCTGCGTCCAGGCGTCGAGGAAGCCGTCCGCGTCGTGGGTGCCGGCGGCGGCGCGGGCCAGCTCGGAGAGTACGGCGAGGCGCAGGGGCCCCGCTTCGGAGTCGCGCTGCAGGGCGCGGAGGATGGGGAGCGCGCGGGTGAAGTGGCCGCCGGCGACCCAGTGGCGCGCCACGTCGAACGCGAGCCGAGTTGTGCGGGGGTGGTGCGGACCGTAGAGCTCCAGCGCCGTGGCGGCGAGGCGCACCGCCTCGCGCCGCTGTCCGCCTTCGGCGGCGGCCAAAAAGAGCTTGTGGAGTGCTCTTCCTTCCAGCTCGCGAAGAGTGTTTCTGTCGGCGGCGCGAAGTGCGCGCATGTAGAAGCGGCGAGCGGCCGCGAGGCTCCCGCGTCTGGCGTGGAGGGAGCCCAGGCCCAGGAAGGCGCGTGCGTAGGTCGCCCAGTCCCCCCGCTGCCGGGCGACGGCGACGGTGCGGCGGTACCAGGTCTCGGCGCGGGCCTCTTCGGCGCGGCGGCGGGCCAGGCGCGCCACCTCGTACGCGGCTTTGGCGTCCGTCGGATCCGCCATCGCGGACGCCTGCGAGAAGGCGAGGGCGGTGGACAGCAGGCCCCGCTCGTCGGCCCACTCGGCGACGGCGCGGCAAGCGGCGGCGATGCGCACCGGATCGCCCGACCCGGGGCTGGCGGCGAGCGCCTGCAGGTCGCGCACGGCGGGGGCGAGTTCTGGGGGAAGGGCCGGGGAGGGAATGGAGCGCGCCCCGCGCCGCTGGAAGAGGGCGGGGCGGACTTCGGGAGCCGCTTCGGACCAGAGCGTGGCGTCGCGGAGCGCCTGCCAGAGGATGACGCCACCCTCGCCGGGCACCTCGTCCAGCACGCCAAGCCCCTCGAACACTTCGGGGCCCTGCGTGAGCACCGGCGGGATGCGCCAGCGGCGCTGCGTCTTGCGGCGGGCGGGGCGAAGCTTGGGCTCGGTCGTGGGGGTGTGCATTTGGGCGCTCCGTCGGGGACACCGGCGGCACGCTCCCGTTCGCGGGGTGGCCTACCGCTGGCAGTCTTCGCAGAAAAAAGTGGATCGATTTGCCTGTACGATGCGCTGCAGCGGGCGGTTGCACGCCGCGCACGGCTGGCCCTCGCGGTCGTATACGCGCAACCGGTCGTAGAACTCGCCGCGATTGCCGCTGGCGTCGCGGTAATCCAGGAAGGTGGTGCCCCGGAACTCGATCGCCTCGCTGAGCACTTCCTGCGTCGCGCGGCGGATGCGCTCCACGTCGTCGAGGGTCAGCTCGTTCGCCGGGCGGCGCGGATCGACCCCCGCGCGGAATAGCGCTTCGCTCGCATAGATGTTCCCGACTCCCACCACGCGCGCCTGGTCCATCAGCCACGTCTTCACGGCCACGCGGGAGCGGCGCGTCATCTCGAACAGGCGCTCGGCGCTGAAGTCGTCCGAAAGCGGCTCCACGCCGAGCCGGCCGTCGAAGGCGCTCCACCCGGACTCGTCCGTCCGCCACAGCCGGCCAAAGCGCCGCGTGTCCGCGTAGAGGAGCTCGCGCCCGCGCCCGAGCGTCATCCGCACGCCAAGGTGGGTGGGGAGTGGGTCGCCACGGCGGGGGACGAGGAGGCGGCCCGTCATCCCCAGGTTCACCAGGAGCCGGTCGCCGCGCCCAAGGTCGAAGACGATGTTCTTGGCGCGCCTCGTGACCCCGCCGATGCGCCGTCCCCGCAGCGCCTCCGCGAACTCCGCCGCGCGCTCCCCCTCGATCAGGTCCGCGTGGAAGACCTCGACGTCTCGGATGGTGCGGCCCGGTACCGACGACGCCAGGTCGCGGACGATGGTTTCGACTTCGGGAAGCTCAGGCACGCTCCCCTCCCGCCCGTGCCACCTCGCGCCACCCGATGTCGCGGCGTAGCTGCATCCCCTCGAACACGATCCGCTCCGCCGCCTCCCGGCTGCGCCGCGCCGCCTCCGCGACGGTGGGCGCCAGCGCCGTGACGGCCAGCACGCGCCCGCCCGCGGTCACCAGCGCGCCCCCCTCCTCGCGCGTACCTGCGTGGAAGACGATCACGTCACCCCCGGCCTCGACGTCCGCCGGGATGGTCACGGGGAGTCCGGACGGGTAGTCGCCCGGGTAGCCGGCGGAGGCGAGGACGGTGGACGCGGCGGCGCCGGGGTCCCATTCCAGCCGCGCGCCCGCGATGCTCCCGCCGCGCGCGATCTCCAGCACCGGCTCCAGCAGCGAGGAGCGGAGCAGGGGGAGGACGACCTGCGTCTCCGGATCGCCGAAACGGCAGTTGAACTCCACCACGCGCGGCCCGCTCTCGGTGAGCATCAGCCCGGCGTACAGCAGGCCGCGGAAGGTGCGTCCCTCCTCCGCCATCGCCGCGACCGTGGGTCGCAGGATGTCGCGCTCGACGCGCTCCATCAGCTCCGGCGTGGCGAGCGAAACCGGCGCGTAGGCGCCCATCCCGCCCGTGTTGGGCCCCGTCTCTCCCTCGCCGATGCGCTTGTGGTCCTGCGCCGGGAGCATGGCGACGACGTCAGTGCCGTCCGTGAGCGCGAAGACGGAGAGCTCCTCCCCGCGCATGAACTCCTCGATCACCACCTCGGCACCCGCAGTGCCGTACGCGGTGCCCCCGAGCATCTCGCGCACCGCGGTAAACGCTTGATCCAGCGTTTCGCACACAACCACACCTTTCCCGGCTGCCAACCCTGACGCCTTGACCACCACCGGCGCGCCCACTTCGCGCAGGTACGCCTCGGCCTCCGGGAGCTGATCGAAGGCGCGGAAGTCGGCGGTGGGGATGCCGTGGCGTTTCATCAGCGCCTTGGCGAAGCTCTTGGAGCTCTCGATCTCCGCCGCCGCCTTGCACGGACCGAAGACGGCGAGCCCCCGGTCCGCGAAGTGGTCCGCGATTCCCGCAGCCAGCGGCGCCTCCGGGCCCACGATGGTGAGGTCGACGCCGTTGGCCTGCACCCAAGCGGCGAGTGCCTGGATCTCGCCGGGCGCCAGGGGCAGGGCGGTGGCCCCGCGCATCCCGCCGTTGGGGTTGGTGACGTAGAACTCGGCGGCGGGTGCGTCGCGCCGCAGCTTCCACAGGAGGGCGTGCTCGCGCCCGCCATTGCCCACGATCAGGATCTTCACGAATGCCGGTCGTCTGGAGGAGGAGGTGCTCCGGTGCGGGGATGATACAGGCGCCTGGGTTGCGGATCAAATCCCCTCTGCGCCACCGCGCGAACCGGTTTGCGGCGGGCGCTTGTAAGTCCTGTTGCTCCTGTATAGTATGGCTCGTTCGGCACGACGCCACCCCTGGTCCTGGAGCGCCTCCGCGGCATGAAAACGCCCCTCATCCTCTACTCCGCGAGCACCTGGCTCGCGTACTCCGTCGCGGAGCGCTTCTACGGCGTGCACTACGCCTGGTGCACCGCGTTCTACGACGGTATCACCGCCCCGCGCCACTTCAACATCCCACCGACCTCCAGCCCGGCCGAGATCTACCGCAACCTGGAGGAGGAGACCCGCCGGGGGGATCTCCACAGCGACGCGATCCGGCGAAACGTCGCCGGAATCCGGGACGGGGCCGAGGCGAAGCTCGCGGCTGGCATTATCACCAAGGCTCAACACCGCGAGATCAAAAGAATCGTCGCGGAGGCAAAGATCCCGGATTTCCGACCCGTGTTGTACGTCATTCCGTTCGACCGGCTGGAGGGCAGAATTCCCGAAGTACCGGTTTCCAAGCGCGCCCATCCGCTCTCCCTCGAATACCGCATCGAGGACCTGCGGAACGGGTGCTTCGATGTCCTCGAATTACGGAGGTGAGCATGTTCGAGATCCTGAACGAGGTGCCGGAGGCAGACGCCGTGCACGCGGTGTACGAGGCGACACTCCAGCTCTACCAGCACGACCGGCTGGGAACCCTCCGCGACACGGGGTGCCCGCTCTCCGAGAACAAATTGGCGGTACAGCTGCTCGACGAAATCAGCGAGGTCGAGGGGAAGCACGTCGCTGATCTGCCGACGGAGGAGACGAAGCGCTACATCGTAGAAGTCGTCGAAGTGCTGGAGCGCAGGATGCGGGAGGCGTACCCGGACCCCGACGGAGAGGGGGAGGCGATTCTCAAAGAGATGCGGGTGCAGTACGCGTGGCCCCATTACGGGAGGCCGGAGCGCGGAGCGCCCGTGCAGCCCGGACGACGGGCCGTGGGGTGAGCGAAGGAGGGAGGCACGAAGCTCGTGCCTCCCTCCTCTCATCCGTGCGAGCGAGCGCCTCAGGCCTTTGCCAGCGCCTGGTCGATGTCGGCGATCAGGTCGTCCACGTCCTCGACGCCGCAGGAGAGGCGGACGAGGGCGTCGGAGAGGCCCATGGCCATGCGGCGGTCGGAGGGGATGGAGGCGTGCGTCATCAGGGCGGGGTGGCCGATCAGGCTCTCCACCCCGCCCAGCGACTCGGCGAGCGCGAAGATGCGCACGTTGTTCACGAAGGCGCGCGCGCGGTCCATCGTTCCCAACTCCACCGAGATCATCCCCGTGAAGCCGCGCATCTGCGACTTCGCCAGCTCGTGCTGGGGGTGCGAGGGAAGGCCCGGGTAGAACGCCTTCACCACCTTGGGGTGCCCCTCCAGGTACTCAGCGATGCGCTGGCCGTTCGCGTTGTGCGCCTGCATGCGCAGGTGCAGCGTCTTGGTGCCACGCAGCGCCAGCCAGCAGTCCCACGGTCCCGGGATGCCGCCGGCCGCGTTCTGCAGGAAGCGGAGGCGCTCGTGGAGGTCGTCGCTGGAGGTGACGAGCATCCCGCCGATCATGTCCGAGTGGCCGTTGATGTACTTCGTCGTGGAGTGCAGCACCACGTCCGCGCCCAGCGCCAGCGGGTTCTGGTTGTAGGGCGAGGCAAAGGTGTTGTCCACACTCAGCACCGCGCCGCCCGCGTGCGCGATCTCCGCCGCCCCGGCGATGTCGGAGATGCGCATCATCGGGTTGGTGGGCGTCTCCACGTGCACCAGGCGCGTGTTGGGGCGCATGGCGGCGCGGATCTCGTCCAGGTTGCCGCTGTCCACGAAGGAGAACTCCATCCCCAGCCGCGCGAAGACCTTGGCGAAGAGCCGAAAGGTGCCGCCGTAGACGCCCTCGCCGCAGACCACGTGGTCGCCCGCGTCCCACAGCTTGGCGAGCGTGTCCGTGGCCGCCAGGCCGCTGGCGAAGGCGATGCCGTGCGTGCCTCCCTCCAGCGCCGCCACGTTGCGCTCCAGCGCCTCGCGGGTGGGGTTGTGCGTGCGGGCGTACTCGTACCCCAGGTGCCGCCCCAGCTCCGGCTGCACGTAGGTGGAGGTCTGGTACACCGGCGCCATGATGGCGCCGGTGGTGGGGTCGGGCGTCTGTCCGGCGTGCACCGCCAGGGTCGCGAAGCGGTGGGCCGCGGCCTCCGCGCTGTCATCGTGCATCATGTCTTTTCTCTCTTCCGCTGGGTTCGGTCGTGTGGCGGCGGAAGATGCGCGCCGCTCCACCGCACGGCAAGGTGTCCGCTGTCCCAACGAATATTGTTCGGCAGTGTTGCGCATGCAAGGTGCTGGAACGCAGATTGCTGCTCAGACGGGAGTACGATGTTCGGTGATTTTGCTGGTGGAGAGAACGTATGGATGATATCGACCTGCGCATCGTGGCGCTTCTGCAGGAGAACGCGCGCACTTCCAACGCGGAGATCGCGCGGCAGATGGGGATGGCGCCTTCCGCGATTCTGGAGCGGGTGCGGAAGCTGGAGGAGCGCGGCGTGATCATGGGGTACGCCGCGCGCGTGAACCCCGAGGCGGTGGGTCTGGGGCTGACCGCTTTCGTCTTCGTGCGCGCGAGCGAGCGGGCGGGGGCGGTGAACACGTCGCGCCGCCTGGCGGATCTCCGCGAGGTTCAGGAGGTGCACCACGTGGCGGGCGAGGACTGCTTCCTGGTGAAGGTGCGCGTCGCCAACGCGCGCGCGCTCAGCGTGCTCCTTTCCGAGCGCTTCGGGGAGATCGACACGATCGTCTCCACGCGCTCCACCATCGTCATGGACACGGTCAAGGAGACGGCCGCGCTTCCCATTCCGCGGGAGGCGAGCCGTGGCTGAGACGCGCGCGGGCGAGCCGCGGGCGGCCGTGCTGGCGGCCTTCGCCGCGGTGTACCTGATCTGGGGTTCGACGTACCTCGCGATCCGCTACGCCATCGAGACGCTCCCGCCCTTTCTGATGGCCGGCACGCGCTTCATGACGGCGGGTGCGGTGCTCTACCTGTTCATGCGGATGCGCGGCGTCGCGCCCCCCATGCGGGTGCACTGGCGCTCGGCGTTCCTGCTGGGCGGGATGCTCCTGCTGTTCGGCAACGGCGCGGTGGTGTGGGCCGAGCACCGCATCGCCAGCGGGATCGCGGCGCTGCTGGTGGCGGTGGAGCCGCTCTGGATCGTGCTGCTGGAATGGCTGCGCCCCGGCGGACGCAGGCCTTCCGCGCGCACGGCCGCGGGGGTGGTGCTCGGCTTCGGCGGGCTGGTGATCCTGGTGGGGCCGCAGGACCTCGGCGGCGGACGGGTGGACGTGCTGGGCGCCTTCGTGGTGGTGGTCGCCGCGCTGAGCTGGGCGGCGGGCTCGCTCTACTCGCGCGAGGCTCCGCTCCCGGCGTCGCCTTTCCTCGCCACTTCCATGCAGATGCTGGCCGGCGGCGCGCTGCTGATGGCCGCGGGGCTGGTGACGGGCGACGCGGGGCGGGTGGATCCCTCCGCCTTCTCGGCGAAGTCGCTGGCGGCGCTGGCGTATCTTACGGTGTTCGGGTCGCTGGTGGCGTTCACCGCGTACATCTGGCTGCTTGGCGTGGTGAGCCCTTCGCGCGCCTCCACCTACGCGTACGTCAACCCGCTGGTGGCGGTGGTGCTGGGATGGGCGCTCGCAGGCGAGTCGCTGGATGCGCGCGTCGCCCTCTCCGCCGTGGTGATCGTGGGCGCGGTGGCGATGATCATCGCCGCGTCCAGGGAAGCGGAGAAGGCCGCGCGCCCCGGCGCGGAGAACGCGGAGAAGATCGCGGCGGCGCCGATGCCCGCGCCCGTGCCGGCCGTGCCGGAGACGCGGCGGGTCAGGCGGGTTCGATCGTGATGCGCCCCGGCTGCTTGTAGGCGGCGAGGCCGTCGCGGCAGAGGCGGCGCACGTCCTCCTCGCTCAGCTCGGCGCCGGGGGCGGGGACGACGGTGAGTGCGATCTCGTTCTCCTTGGCCCCGTCCGGCACCGCGGTCACGGAGGCATCGGCCACGCGCGGGTCTTCCTGGATGACGCGCTCGATCTCGCGCGGGTAGATGTTGAAGCCGCTGCGGGTGAACATCGGCTTCAGGCAGCCGCGGAAGCGGATGGTGCCGTCCGGCCCGCACACGCCCAGGTCGCCGGTGCGCAGGGCGCCGCCCCAGAACTGCTCCGGGTCGCGTCCCTCCTCGCCCACGTAGCCGGCGAAGACGTTGGCGCCCTCCACGCAGATCTCGCCGGTGGAGCCGACCGGGCAGTGCTCGCCGCGCGTGCCGCGGATGGTGACCTCCACCCCCGGAAAGGGGTGCCCCATGGAGCCCGGCTGGTTGGGGCGGTCCACACGGTTGAAGAGGCACACGGGCGACGCCTCGGTCAGCCCGTACCCTTCGCGCAGGGGGATGCCAAAGGTCTCCTCCCAGCGCCGCGACACCTCCGCCTGGAGGGGCGCGCCGCCGCAGATGGCCGCGCGCAGCGCATGCTTCGGCACGCCGCGCCGCTCCGCCGCGGAGACCAGCGCCAGGTACGCGGCCGGCACGCCGCTGATGACCGTGGCCTGCGACTCCTCCAGCTGGTCCAGCGTGCGGACGGGGTGGAAGCGCTCTACGGGGACCATGGTGGCGCCGGCGGAGAGCGGAGCCGTCATGGTGACGGTGAGCCCGAAGGCGTGGATCAGCGGGAGGAGGGCGAAGACGCGGTCGTCGGGCGTCAGCGCCATCGCCTCGATGGTGGAGGCGAGGTTGGCGCCCAGGCCGCGGTGCGTGAGCCGGGCTCCGCGCGCCCACCCGTGGATGGCCGAGGTGTAGATGACGGCCGCCTCATCGTCCGGCCCGGGGCGGGGGAGGGGGAAGTCCGCGGCGAGCCCGGTGGAGGGCTCGGTCATGCACCCCTCGGCGGGCTCCAGCAGCACCGGCGTGGCGCCGGGCGGAAGCAGGTGCTCCAGCGCTTCCATGGTGACCACCGTCCGCGCGCCGGCGTCGGCGGTGTACTCGGCGATCTCGCGCCGCGAGTACTGCGGGTTCAGCAGCAGCGCGCTCGCCCCGGCGCGCAGCACCCCGTAGAACGCCACCGGGAACGCCGCCACGTTGGGAAGCAGTATCCCCACGCGCTCCCCCGCCACGCCCAGCGCGTGCAGCTCCGCGGCGAACGAGGTGATGCGCTGGTCCAGCTCGGCGTACGTAACCGGCGGGCAATCCGCCGCGGCGACGGCGAGGTTGTCCGGGAAGCGCCGTGCGGCGTCGGCGAAACGGTCGTACAGCGATGCGCTCATTGACGGTCCGGATGGCGGAATCGGGTTAGGCTTTGCGCAAGGTAGCGAGGACCCGTACCAAAGAACAACAGGGCCTCACACAGAGACACAGAGGGCACGGAAAGAACGGCAGAAGGAGTTCTCTGCGTCTTGCGGTTCCCTCCGTGTTCTCTGTGTGAGGCTTTGTTCTCTACGCGAGGCTTTTTTTGAGAACCGATCTTGCAAAGCGTCCCCGCGACCACGGCAAGTCAACCAGCGAATACGGCGCACGTGATCGATACTTCGAAGCTGATGGTGAGCGTCTCCGGGCTACGGGGACGCGTGGGGGAAGGGCTCACGCCGGAGGTCATCGCGCACTTCGCCGCCGCGTTCGGCGCGTACGTGCGGAGCCGCGGGCCGGGGAAGACGGTGGTGCTGGGACGGGACAGCCGCGTCAGCGGGCCGATGTTCGCGCGGGCCGCCACGGCGGGGCTCCAGTCCGTGGGGTGCGACGTGGTGGACGTGGGCGTCGCGCCCACCCCCAGCGTGCAGCTCGCGGTGGAGGACCTCGGCGCGGCCGGCGGGCTCGCGGTGACGGCGAGCCACAACCCCATCGAGTGGAACGCGCTGAAGTTCATCGGCCCCACCGGGATGTTCCTCGACGCCGAGGAGAGCGCGGGGATGCGCGCCATCGCCGACGTCGAGGTGCCGCGCGTGACCTGGCAGGACCTGGGCGGATGGAAGGAGGACGTTGAGGCCGTCGAGCGGCACCTGCAGCGCATCCTGGGCATCCCGTTCCTGGACGTGGAGCGCATCCGCCAGCGGCGCTTCCGCGTGGCGCTGGACTGCGTGCGCGGAGCCGGCGGCGCCATCTTCACCCGACTCCTGGAGGAGCTGGGCTGCGAGGTGACGGCCATCAACATGGAGCCGGACGGCCTCTTTCCGCGCGAGCCGGAGCCGGTCGCCGAGAACCTGGGCGAGCTGGAGGAGCTGGTGCGCAGCAGCGGCGCCGAGCTGGGGCTCGCCACCGACCCCGACGTCGACCGCCTCTCGCTCGTCTCCGACGAAGGGAAGGCGATCGGCGAGGACTACACGCTGGCGCTGGCGGCGTCGCTCGTGCTGCGCCACCGGCCGGGCGCGCTGGTCACGAACCTCTCCACCAGCCGCCTGCTGGACGACGTGGCGGAGGCCGCCGGGCGCACGCTGGTGCGCGCGCCGGTGGGGGAGATCAACGTGGCGCGCCGGATGCAAGCGGAGCGCGCCACCATCGGCGGCGAGGGGAACGGCGGAGTCATCCTCCCCGACGTGCACCTGACGCGCGACGCGCCCGTGGCCGCCGCGCTCATCCTTCAGCTGCTGGCCGAGAGCGACCAGCCGCTGAGCGCGCTGGCGGCGGGAATCGGCAAGTACGAGATCGTCAAGGAGAAGCTCCCCCGCCCGTCGCAGCCGCTGGACGCGGTGTACGACGCGCTGGCGGCGCGCTTCCCCGAGGCGGACGCGGACCGGCAGGACGGGCTGCGCCTCTCCTGGGCCGCCGAGCGGAAGTGGGCGCACCTGCGCCCCTCCGGCACCGAGCCGATCGTCCGCATCATCTGCGAGGCGCCCTCGCGCGAGGAGGCGCTCGCGCTGGTGGACACGCTGCGCACCGCCCTTCCGGCGTGACGGCGTAACGACACGACCCATCATCACACGAATCGAGAAACCCCCATGTGCGGAATCGTCGGCTACATCGGTGAGCAGCAGGTCGCGCCGCTCCTCATCCAGGGGCTGAAGCGGCTGGAGTATCGCGGGTACGACTCCGCGGGGGTCGCGGTGGTGCGCGACGGCACCATCCAGGTGCGGAAGGAAGCCGGCAAGATCGTCGAGCTGGAGAAGGCGATCGAGGCCGATCCGGTGGAGGGGGTGTACGGGATCGGGCACACGCGCTGGGCCACCCACGGGCCGCCCACCACGCGCAACGCCCACCCGCACATGAGCGAAAAGGGCGACTTCGCCGTGGTCCACAACGGAATCATCGAGAACGCGGGGACGCTGCGGAAGCTCCTCCAGGGGCGCGGCCACGTCTTCTCATCCGAGACGGACACCGAGGTGCTGGTGCACCTGATCGAGGAGATGTTCGAAAAGGGGGAGGGGCGCGCGCAGGGGTCGTTGGAGCGCGCCGTGGAGGCCGCCCTCGGGCAGATCGAGGGGACGTACGGGATCGCCGTGGTCTCCACGCGCGACCCCAACAAGATCGTCGCCGCTCGCCTGGGGAGCCCGCTCCTGATCGGCGTGGGCGAGAACGGCGAGACGTTCGTGGGGTCCGACGCGGCGGCCGTCATCGCGCACACCCGGGAGGTGGTGTACCTGGACGACGGCGACATGGTTACCATCACTCCCGGCGGCTACACGGTGCACCGCCCCGCGCAGGGCCCGGTGAGCCGCCCCGTGAGCCACGTGGACTGGGACCTGAGCGAGGTGGAGCGCGGCGGCTACCCGCACTTCATGCTCAAGGAGATCATGGAGCAGCCCAACACCCTGCGCGAGACGATGCGCGGGCGCCTCCTTCCCGAAGAGGGCGGGGTGAAGCTGGGCGGCCTCACGGGGATGGACGAGGAGCTGCGCGCGGTGGAGCGCATCATCATCCTGGGATGCGGCACCTCGTGGCACAGCGGGCTGATCGGCGAGTACATGCTGGAGGACATCGCCCGCATCCCCACCGACGTGGAGTACGCCAGCGAGTTCCGCTACCGGCGGCCGGTGGTGGAGCCCAACACGCTCACCATCTCGATCTCGCAGTCCGGCGAGACGGCGGACACGCTGTGGGCGATGCGCGAGGCGAAGCAGCAGGGCGCCACCACGCTGGGCGTGGTCAACGCCGTGGGCTCCACCATCGCGCGCGAGACGGACGCGGGCATCTACCTGCACGCCGGCCCGGAGATCGGCGTGGCGTCCACCAAGGCGTTCACCAGCCAGGTGCTGGTGCTGGCGATGCTCACCGTGCACCTGGGCCGGCTGCGCGGCACCCTGTCGCCGGCGCGCGGCCGCGAGATCGTGCGCGCCATGCAGCAGATCCCCGAGCAGGTGTCGCACCTGCTGGAGATGGACTCTGCGATTCAGAAGCTGGCCGAGGAGTACGTCGATTCCAGGAACTTCCTGTACCTGGGGCGCGGCTACAACTTCCCGGCGGCGCTGGAGGGTGCGCTCAAGCTCAAGGAGATCAGCTACATCCACGCCGAGGGCTACCCCGCCGCCGAGATGAAGCACGGCCCCATCGCCCTCATCGACGAGGACATGCCGGTGGTGGTGATCGCGCCCAAGGACGCCGTGTACGACAAGGTGCGCTCCAACATCGACGAGGTGAAGGCGCGTGGCGGCTGCATCATCGGCGTGATCAGCGAAGACGACCACGAGCTGATCGACGTGGTGGACCACGCCATCTGCATCCCCCGCACCCACGACGCGCTCACGCCAATCCTGGCGAGCGTGCCGCTGCAGCTGCTGGCCTACTACATCGCCGTGCTGCGCGGGACGAACGTGGACCAGCCGCGGAATTTGGCGAAAAGCGTTACAGTCGAGTAATTCGGCCCAGGCGCTTCGAAGTCGTCGTCATGGCCGGTGGAGAAGAGACGCGCGGGCGCGACCGAATTGTCGCGCCCGCGTCGCATGAATGCGGTGCGCGATACTGGATCCGCGTGCCCGCGAGCTTCAGCGCCGTAGCTTCCCGGGCGAGCGGGGGTGCCCGGGAAGCCGGGACACGATCCTGTCGACGATTTGTATGGAACACACTTCCACTCTGGACGTGCCACAGCACCGACCACGTTCAGGGGTGGCGCTCAAGACCGAGATCGTGGTCATGGGGGCGGGGCAGGCGGGGCTCTCGGCGGCGTACCACCTGAAGAAGCGAGGATTGGCCGCGCACCGGGGCTTCGTGGTGCTGGACCAGTCGCCCGCGCCGGGAGGGGCGTGGCAGTTCCGGTGGCCGTCGCTCACGCTGAGCACCGTCAACCGCGTCCACGATCTGCCCGGGATGCCCTTCTCAGAGGCGGTGGACACGTCAGACCCCGAGGTGCAGGCGAATGTGGCCGTGCCGCGGTACTTCGCCGCATATGAGAAGGCGTTCGATCTTCCGGTCTACCGGCCCGTGGCGGCCAGGGTCGTCTGCGACCGCGGCGACCGGCTGCGGGTGGAGACGGATCGCATCGAGGTCTCGGCGCGCGGGATCATCAACGCGACGGGGACGTGGGAGACGCCGTACATCCCCGAGTACCCGGGCGCGGAGCGGTTCGGCGGGCGGCAGCTGCACACAAAGGATTTCCGCACCGCCGATGAGTTCGTGGGGCGGCACGTGGTGGTGGTGGGCGCCGGCATCTCGGCGATCCAGCTGCTGGACGAGGTCTCGCGCGTCACGACCACCACGTGGGTCACGCGCAAGCCGCCCGAGTTCCGCTCCGGCCCTTTCGACGAGGCGGCGGGGCGCGCCGCCGTGGCAATGGTGGAAGACAGGGTGCGCCGCGGCCTCCCGCCCGTCTCCGTCGTCTCGGTGACCGGTCTTCCCGTCACTTCCGCCGTCGAGGCGATGCGCGCGCGCGGCGTCCTGAACCGCCTCCCGATGTTCAGCGAGATCACCGAGGACGGCGTCCGCTGGCCCGACGGCACCGAGCTGCGCGCCGGCGTCATCCTGTGGTGCACCGGCTTCCGCAGCTCGCTCGACCACCTGGCGCCGCTGATGCTGCGCGAGCAGGGCGGGGGGATCACGATGACCGGCCGGCTCGCGACGCAGGTCGCCCGGGACCCGCGCATCCACCTGGTCGGCTACGGCCCCTCCGCCTCCACCATCGGAGCCAACCGCGCCGGCCGCGCCGCGGTGGACGAGCTGATGGCGTTCCTCGGGCTTCGCTGAGCGGCCGCGTGTGAGCCCGCGCCGGGCGCTACCGCAGCAGCGGATACGGGTTCTGCGCGACGCCACCCCAGTACTTGGCCGGGTCCTTGGTGGTAGAAACTTCGAAGTGCAGGTGGTAGTTGCCGGGGCCGGCGTCCCCGGTGTTCCCCACGTACCCCAGCACCTGGCCGCGGCGCAAGGGACGCCCCTCCGCGATGCCGGCGGCGTAGTGATCCAGGTGCGCGTAGTAGTAGATCGTGCGGCGGTCCGGCGCCAGCTGGTACAGCGTGATGCCGCCGCGGGCGCTCTGGAACAGCTTCATCACCACGCCGTCCGACACCGCCACGACCGGTGTGCCCTGCGCGGCCATGATGTCGATGGCGTCGTGGCGCCGGCCCTGTCCGCGGGCCTGGTCGTAGGTGTCCACCAGCTTCGCCGCCGCGACGCCCTGCACGGGGATCATGAGTCCCAGCGCCCCCACCGCCGTGGGTGCCACCACTACAGGCAGCTCCACGCCAGCGGAAGGAACGACGGCGACCTGCGCGGGCGTAGCAGGCTGCGCGACGCCGGGCACCGCCACGGGCGCGACGGCGACCGGCACGGACTCCTCCGGCCCGAGTGCGACCTGCACGCGGTCCAGCGTGCCGGGAGAGGCGCGGTCGACGGCAAGCACGGTCGCCAGCATCGCGACGGCGCCAAGGGTGAAGGTGAGGAGATACCGGAGGATTCGCATCGGAGCACCGCCCGCGTGGAAGGCTGCCGGCAACGGTGCCCGGCGGGCGGGGGCGTGTTCGCGCCGCTGCCACGATCAATCTAACGGCGTAGAGCGTTGCAAGCGAATCACTTACGATCGGCCCTGGCGAGATGGGTCGCCAGGGCCGCTGTTCTATCGTGCCCATCGACACCTGGATGGCTTCGGCCCGGCTGCACTTACCTCAGCGGTACTCCAACCTTCTCAGGCAGGGCTACGCTCACCTCGTCGAACCGCCGATGCAGTGGTGGCAGTTGTCGTAACCGTCGTCATTCGCCTTCTTCTGCGAGGTGTACGGCTTGTCGTGATCAGCCTCGATGATCTCGTCGATCTGGCAGTCTTTTTCCTTCTCGTTGTCGAGATCATGAACTTCCATCTTGCTCGGGCTGGTGTTCGCGAGATACCGCTCCCCATTCATGTTGCCCGTGTATCGCCTGGCCATTGGTCCCTCTAGCGCTGCAGATGAAGTGAACCTCCCGCAGAGCTCTGTCGGACGTAAGGCGAGGTTTTCTCACGAGATGTGTATTTCGTCGGAGAAAGCCACCGCGCACGTGGGGCGGAGTTCCCACTCTCTTGCCCTTTGTTACGGACGATTGGCGGCGCGCGGTGTCGCCTCGTAGCTTGGTCGCTGCCTTCCGCCGCCAGGAGGCGGACCCACTCCCCCCGCACACCCACGAACATGCGCAACCGACACTTCGTTCTGCTGCTTCTCCCGCTGCTCGCCGCCTGCCAGCCGCAGACGTCACCCGCCCCCTCCCCGGCGCCGGCCGCGACGGCTGGCGCGCGCGAGACGACGGAGCAGGACCGCGCCGCGGTGCTCGCGTCCATTCAGAGCTTCATGGACGCGCTGCGGACCAGGGACACCACGGCGATGAACCTGCACGTGGACTCGCTCACGCGCCTCACACTCATCCGCCCCACCCGCGACGGCGGTACGCGCGTGATGGTGATGACGGGCGCGCAGTTCATCCGCGCGGTCACGCAGCCGGGCCAGCCCGGGATCGACGAGCCCATCCGCAACCCGGTGGTGCACGTGAGCGGCGACCTGGCGTCCGTGTGGGCCGAGTACCAGGTCCGCCGCGACACCACCGTCACGCACTGCGGCTTCGACGCCTTCCACCTCGCCCGCCGCGACGGCCGCTGGAAGCTCCTCAACATCAGCGACACCTACCAGCAGACGGGGTGCGGGCCGGCCTGGCCGCGCTGACACCAGTCCGCCGACGGGCACCAATCAATTGGGCGCTCCGGCTTTCCGGAGCGCCCGATTGATTTGCGGAAGGGCCCGGCGAACGGGCGAACGCCGATCTTGCCCGCACGCTCGGCGCGGAGTAGCCTTCGGTCGACGCGGAATCCGAGCGGCGGCTCGGCCTCACCCACCCGCCTGCATCACGCCGACCCCCCCCGACGCACATGCCCGAACTGCTGCGCTGCCCCACGTGCTCCGCGCCGCTGAACGCGCCCGCAACGCTGGACACCACCGCGCGATGCCCCTACTGCGGCGGGAGCGTGCTGCTGGCCGGCCGCGCCGACGGTGCCGCTGGGCCGCAGGCCGCCGTCGCGGAGGTGCTGCGGCTGCTGCGCGCGGGGGACAGGGTCGCCGCCGCCAAGTTGTACCGCGACCATTTCGGGGGCGGGCTGAACGAGGCCGTGGACGCGGTCCTCCGCCTGGAGGCGACCCTGCCGCCGGGCACCGTGGTCCGGAAGAACGCCGCCGGTCGCGTGGCCGGCTGCGCGGTGCTGCTGGTCGCGCTGGTCATCGGGGTGGTGGTGGTGGCCACGCGGAGCGGATCGCCGCCGCCCGCCCCGGCCGACCAGCCGCGGGCGGTGGCCGGGAGCGCACCGTTGAGCACGCCCGCACCCAACACGCCCCCCGCGTTCGCGGACGTGGTGCTCCGCTTTGGCAGCGAGGGCACGGGCGCCGGGCGGTTCGAGGACGCGCGGAGCGTGGCGGTGGACGGCGCGGGGCGGATCTACGTGGCCGAGTACAGCGGAGGCCGGGTGCAGGTGTTCGACTCGCTGGGCACCTTTGTCACCCAGTGGACGGCAGACCCGCGGATGCCGCTGGTGGACCTGGAGGCCGACCGCGGCGGCACCGTGTACGTGGTGCAGAGCGGCCGCATCCGCCGCTATGAGGGCGCCACCGGCCGCCCGCTGGGCACGGTGGCCGGCGCGGGCCAGAACGTGAACGACCTGGTGCTGGCGCTCGATGGAACGCTGTGGGTGGCCAACCACTCGGCCGACGTGGTGCACCTCTCGCGCGACGGCAAGGTGCTGCGCCGCGTGGACCTGCGGCAGGCGGTGCAGGAAAACGCCGCGCCGGCACGGCTGGCCGTGTCGGGAAAGGGCGAGGTGTACGCGCTGGACCAGTGGACGGGCGAGATCTACCGGCTGGATGCCTCGGGGAGGTTCGTGGACCGCTTCGGGGGGAAGGGCGACGGGCCCGAGCAGTTCCGTTGGGCCGTGGGGCTCGCCATCGACGGGCGCGGCCGCGTGTACGTGAGCGACGTGGGGCGCGGCATCCGCGTGTTCGACGCCGCCGGCCACTTCGTCGACGCGTTCGGCGAGGGCACAGTGGGGTTCGGGCTGGCCTTCGACGACCGCGACGGCCTCTACACCGCCCAGCGCAACAGCCACGAGATCGTCAAGTTCCGCGTGAAACGCTGACGGCGAGCCTCGCATGGGTGCCTTCCAGCGCGCCCGCCGCGGCGGCCGTTGGAAGCTCCTCAAGTCTCACGCAGAGGCGCAGAGACGCAGGAGAGAACCGCAACCGCATGGCTCCCACAGAGACACAGAGCAAACCGCATCAAGGTTTTTTCTGTGGCTTTCAGTTCCTTCCGTGGCCTCTGTGTGAGGCTTTTCTCTGTTGTTCTCTCCCTGCGTGTCCGCGTCAGCGATCCACGTGCGCCTGCTGGGCGGGGTTATAGCGCGGGCCACTGATCTTGTCGGGGGCGAGGGCGGCGTCGAGGGTGGACATCTCGTCGCTGCTGAGCGAGACGTCGGCGGCGGCCAGGTTTTCTTCGAGGTAGGGGCGGCGCTTGGTGCCGGGGATGGGGACGAGGTCCGGGCCCTTGTGGAGGAGCCAGGCGAGGGCGATCTGGCCGGGGGCCGCGCCCTTGCTGGCGGCCAGCGCGCGCACCGACTCGGCGGCGCGGAGGTTGGCGTCGAAGTTCTCGCCCTGGTAGCGCGGGTCGCCGCGGCGGAAGTCGCCCTGCGGGTACTCCTCGGCGCGCTTCACGGCGCCGGTAAGGAAGCCGCGGCCGAGCGGCGCGAAGGGGACGAGGCCGATCCCCAGCTCGCGCAGCAGGGGGATGATGCGCGGCTCCAGGTTGCGCTCCCACAACGAATACTCGCTCTGCAGCGCCGAGATCGGGTGCACGGCGTGCGCGCGGCGGATCGTCTGCTCGCCCGCTTCGGAGAGGCCGAGGAAGCGCACCTTTCCCTCGCGCACCAAGTCGGCCATCGTGCCTACGACGTCCTCGATGGGCACGGCGGGGTCCACGCGGTGCTGGTAGAGGAGGTCGATGCGGTCCGTCTCCAGCCGGCGGAGCGAGCCCTCCACCGCCTCGCGGATGTGCTGCGGCCGGCTGTCGAGCCCCGCCATGCGGCCGTTCTCGATCCTGAAGCCGAACTTGGTCGCGATCACCACCTGTTCGCGCCGGCCGCGGAGGGCGCGGGCGAGCAGCTCCTCGTTGGCGAACGGGCCGTACACCTCGGCCGTGTCCAGAAAGGTGCATCCGAGCTCGATGGCCCGGTGGACGGTGGCGATCGACTCCGCTTCGTCGCGCTCCTCCGCGGTGCCGTAGGCCTGGCTCATCCCCATGCAGCCGAGGCCTAGCGCGGAGACGGCGAGGCCCTGCGTGCCGAGTGTGCGGGTGGTCAGCATGAGTGCTATTTGATCATCGGGTGGATGAGGTTGCGGCCGCGGCGTCCAGTAATCGGATGCCGCGGCCGTTTGCACGTCAGATTCGTACCGCGCCAGGCGCAGCCTTCCGGCGAACACGATCCTTCCTGACACGCTCCCGGAACTACATCTTGCCAGAGACCGGTCGAGTTAATGTCCAACAGGAGCGGGTGCGATGACGTTTACGCCTTCCACGTACGCGAACTTCGTTTCGGAAACGAGTGCGGCCCAGGAGCGGCTCTTCCTCCGCTACATCGGGCCCAGGGACGACTTCGACATCGTGATCGTCGGGTCGGGAATGGGGGGCGGGATCCTGGCGGACGATCTGGCGGATCGCGTCGGGAAGGAGAAGCGCATCCTGGTGCTGGAGGCCGGGTCGTTCATCTATCCCACGCACGTCTACAACCTCTGCCGCTTTCCCAACGCGAAGATGGCGCAGCACTTCGCGTGCGACACCTTTTGGCAGGACGGGAATTCCGGAACCCAGAACTTCATCGGCGAGAAGCCGCAGATGAACTTCGGCGGGCGGTCGATCTTCTGGTCCGGCCTGATCCCGACCGTGCAGGACTGGGAGCTCGGCTTCTTTCCCGAACGGGTGCGGCGGGATCTGGCGTCGGGGGGCCTGCTGCGGGTGGCGGGCGAGGTGATGAGCGAGTCGCGGTCGATGGGGTCCAGGGCGAAAGCCGTCGTCGAGCGGCTGCGGCAGTCGCCGCTCGGCGAGGACTTCGACATCCATGAGACCCCGCGCGCGCTGCATCAGCCTTACCTGAAGCCAGACGGCACGGCGAACGACGAGTTCTTCACCGAGCCGACCGGCGTCTTCAACACGGCCGAGCTGCTGGTGAACCAGGTCGGCCTTACGCCGGGAGTCAGCCACGGCGACTGGGCGGGGCTGCAGCTCCTGCTCAACCACTTCGTGGAGGACGTGCAGAACCACGGCGACCACATGCGGCTGGTGGCCCGCAACACCCTGACCGGCCAGGCACGGACGTTCCGGGCGGGAACCGTGGTCCTGGCCGGCGGCTCCATCGAGAGCCCCAAGCTCCTGCGCCGCGCCAGCATGTACCCCTGGCTGCCGCAATCCACCAAGGATCTGCTCGGCCGCGGGCTGACGGATCACCCCACCTCCGACGAGATCACCACCTTTGCCCGCGGGATCGGCGACGTCCGGCTGGACCGGGGCGACCACGCCAAGATCGTCTTCTACTCCAGGGGCAGGCGAGACGGGGGCCAGATCCGCTTCCCGTTCAACGTGGAGATGAACATCAACCACGAGTACTGGCACCTGCGGGAGAACGACGAGGGCGCGGCGGGGACCCGGGCCGCGGACGACCCCGCCCGGATCGACATCAAGTTCAGCTTCGGGAACTGCCTGGACGAGAACAACGTGGTGAAGCCGGCCCGGCCGTTCGAGTACGTGCCCGAGATCGCCTTCCGGAATCAGAAATGGGTCGACTACCTCGCCCAGGAGCGCTTCCCCGCGCTGGCCGGATGGCGCAGGAGCGCCGGCGAGGTGTTCGAAGTGCTCAACGGCGTGACGGACCGGATCTTCTCGCAGTTCCACAACGACGGCCAGCCCGCGCGCGCCGGGGGCCGGTACGGACAGGGTGGCAAGGGCTTCGGCTGGGGGACGGTGCACCACGCGGTCGGCACCCTGCGGATGCCGTACAGGCCCGGGCTGGATGCTCCCTTCGCACCGCATTCGGTGGTCGATGAAGACCTTCGCGTGGTGGGCACCGAGCGCCTTTACGTCTGCGACATGTCGGTGCTCCCGTTCAGCTCCGCCGCCAATCCCGTGCGGACGCTGGCAGCCCTCGCCCTGCGCCTGTCGCATCGTCTCGGCTGACAGGCGGGAATGGGGCGGGTGCTTGGGGACTCCAGGGCGATGCGACCGTACCGCATTCGGCCGCTAGGGTACGCCTGACGCTCATTGCACGCCACCCGGGAGAGGAATTTCGAGGTGCATGGCCGACTAGTCGGCTGTGCACCTCTCATCTTCCCGGGCGAACATGAAGAAAACCAAAGTCCTCTTTTTCGCGGCCGATCCGATGTCGGTGCTTCCGGACAGGCCGCAGCCGCTCCAGCTCGGTGCGGACTTTCGTGGGATTCGCAAGCGGGTGGAGGAAGACGGCCGCCTCTCCGTGATGGACTTCGACTGCCAGTTCGACGCGCGTCCGGAGGACCTGATCGATCGGTTGCGCCTCACGCGCCCGCAGATCCTGCACTTCAGCGGACACGGGAACGTCCAGGGACTGAAGTTCACTTCGCCGCACGGGGCCGGCCCGCAGCTGGTCACGGGTGCCGCGCTGAAGCAGATGTTGACGGTGTTCCGGCACGAGATCCGGCTCGTGGTCCTGAGTGCCTGCTTTTCGAGGGACCAGGCCGCGGCCATCGCCCAGGTCGTGGGCTGCGCTATCGGCACTTCCGGCGGGATCGCGGACGAGGATGCGATCCGGTTCGACGCCGCGTTCTACGGCTATCTCGCCGGCGGGGAGTCCGTGCAGACCGCCTTCGACATGGCCAGCGCGGAGCTGGAGGTGCACGGTTTGAGCGGAACGCGCCCCGAGTTGCTCGCGCGCAAGGACGTGAACCCCGCCAAGCTGTTCCCGGTGCCGAGGTTTCGCCGCGCGAAGCAGCGCGGAGCGGTCGGCGGGATTCTGGCGATCTCCGCGTTGGTCGTCGCGAGTATACCACGGGATACCGCTCCTCTTCCGTACGTTCCAGCGGGATTGCAGTCGATGGCATGCGCGCCGACGAGTGCGTTCTCCTCGCCGGCTGAGGCATCTGCGCCAGAGGCCGTCACGTTTTCCTCCGCGGGTTCGTCGACGGCGGATCTCGACGAGGCGAAAGCGCTCTGCGCCGCGGGGGCCGCGGACAGTGCGTTTCATCTGTTCAAAGAATTGGCTCAGGCTGGGAATGCCGAGGCGCGGGGCCTGGAGGCGATTGCGTACATGACTGGCCGGGGCGCCCAACACAATCCGGAGCTGGGCTTCAAGAAGCTGCGCGAGGCGGCGGGCAAGGGCGACCTCCGCAGCATGACCGCGCTGGCTACCGCGTACGAAACCGGGTACGGAACGACGCGGGCGAGCAAGTACCACGCGCGGCTCTGGCTCAACAAGGCGGCGAGGCGGGGCGACGCGGAGGCGATGCGCAGGCTCGGCGTCGTCCACCGCCAGGCGGAGAGCGACTCCGCGCTGTACTGGCTGACCCGCGCCGTGGCGGCCGGCTCGGCGGATGCGCGCGTGGACCTGGGCTACATGTACGACGCCGCCATCCTGGTCGCGCGGGACACGGCGAAGGCCGTCCAGCACTACGCCGCGGCGGCAAGGGCCGGCTCGGCGCGGGGGATGTACGCGGTCGGACGCGTGTACCAGGCGGGCATGGGGGTGAAAAAGGACCCGGTGCAGGCGCATCGCTGGTACCGCAAGGCAGTGTGCGCGGGCTCCCCGGACGCCATGGCCGCGATCGGCGAGCAGTTTCTGCACGGCGACGGCGTTCCCGCGGACAGCGGCATGGCTACACGATGGTTCCGCCTGGCCAGCGCCGCGGGCTCGCCGTCCGCGGCGGGGAAGCTCCACGCGCTCAAGGCGCCGGAGCAGCCGCGGCAGTGGAGGGGCCTCGTGGGCTGGGGGCTGGCGCGGCTGGGGTTGGCGGAGACGCACCCGCAGCTGTCCTGCTCCTCGGAGGTAGGCGCGGGGCCAGCCTGATCGGGCACCTGCAGCCGAGCGGGAGCACCACATTGGTGCCCAGGGTGCGGGCGTGCACTACTCTGGGACGCACCGCCGCGGGGCGAAAAACGCGCAACGACAACCCGCGCAACGACTAAGCGGCGGACGCCCCGTGGTCCGCCGCGTGCCTGCACCGGGGTAGTTGTACGCCTTCCTTCCCCACGCCCCGGAGCACCCATGGCACGGAGCACCCCATCGTGGCTTCACGCGCTCACCCTAACGGCCGCGCTCGCGGCCGGGGCGTGCGGCGAGGTCACCGGCACCGGCCCCGCCGGCGAGCCGCGTGCCAACGTCGGCATCACGGCCACCACCGGCAACCCGATGCTCCCGGGCGACAGGCCCGATCCCCACATCGCGGTCCTCGACGGCAAGTACTGGCTCTATCCCACGGGGGGCGGGGCGTTCCGCGCCTACTCGTCGTTCGACCTGACCAACTGGGTGGACGAGGGCGTCGTGCTGGACCTCGGCCCCGGCGTGAGCTGGACGGACCGCAACGGGTGGGCGCCGGCCATCGTCTTCCGCAACGGCAAGTACTACTTCTACTACTCGGCCAACGGGCCCGCGCCGGACAGCAAGATCGGCGTGGCGGTGGGGAATTCGCCGCGCGGGCCGTTCGTGGACAAGGGCGTGCCGCTGGTCCACAGCACCTCCACGGTGGAGGCGATCGACCCGATGGTGTTCGTGGACGACGACGGGCAGGCGTACCTGTACTACGGCGGCTCGGCGGGAAGCAACCTGGCCATCGTGAAGCTGAACTCCGACATGACTTCGCTGGCCGGCACGCCCGTGGTGCGCACGCCGTCGTACTTCACCGAAGCGCCGTTCATGCACAAGCGCAACGGCATCTACTACATGACGTACTCCAACGGCCGCTGGTACGACGCGAGCTACAACGTGCGCTACGCCACGGCGACCGGACCGATGGGGCCGTGGACCTACCGCGCGCAGATCCTCTCCTCCAACACCGAGGACAAGGGCCCCGGCCACCACTCCGTGCTGCAGCGCCCCGGTACCGACCAGTGGCACGTCGTCTACCACCGCTGGGAGAACGGC
Organism: Longimicrobium sp.; assembly: GCA_036389135.1. NCBI lineage: Bacteria > Pseudomonadati > Gemmatimonadota > Longimicrobiia > Longimicrobiales > Longimicrobiaceae > Longimicrobium > Longimicrobium sp. Next base: position 45,451 of record DASVQP010000038.1, on the reverse strand, counting down.
AACTTCAGCGCGGGGCGCAGCACCGCCATCGACCGCCTGACCTACGCCACGGACGGCCTTCTCCAGCGCGTGGTGATGACCAACACGGGCGTGGGCGCATCGCCGCTGGTGGTGCCGGACGGGCGCTACCGGCTGATCGCCAAGCACAGCAACAAGGCGCTGGACGTGGCGGGGTGCTCCAACGCGGACGGCGCGGACGTCATCGTGTGGCCGTACGCGGGGCGCCTGTGCCAGCAGTGGGACTTCGTGAACCTGGGCACCGGCTACTACAAGATCACCGCGGCCAACAGCGGCTTCGCCCTGGAGGTGGCCGGCTGCTCCGCCGCCGACGGCGCGGACGTGGTGGTCGGCGCGTACTCGGGCGCCGGGTGCGAGCAGTGGCAGGTGGTGGCGACGGGTGACAACGCCTGGCGCCTGGTCGCGCGCAACAGCGGCAAGGCCCTGGACGTCGGCGGCTGCTCCACTGCCGACGGCGCCGACGCCATCCTCTGGCCCTACTGGGGCGGCGACTGCCAGCGGTGGAGGATCGAGAAGCCCTGACCGGCGGCGCCCAGGCCGAGCTGGGGCGCGAACGACCTACAGGAACGAGAGAGGCGCTCCCTGCTGGGGGGCGCCTCTCTTCCGTTCCACTCATGCTAAACGCCTCCCATGATGCGGCGAGCGCCTTGATCAAATCAGGGTTTCTGCATGCATCTTCCTCGGCTCGCAGCGATGCTTCGTTGAATGCCAGCGCAGCCGTCGTCGGTGCCCGCCGATGCACGGCCGCCGCCGGCCCACGCCCGGAGCGCGTCCCCGACCCCGCCGCGCGCGCCGAACCACGCCAGCACCGGTTCCCGCTCGTCGGCGAGCAGCTCCAATGCGCGGCCGGGGAAGAGGAGGACGCCGGGCGTTCCCGCGACGCGGGCCCTCAGGAAGAGGAGCTCTTCGTGCCGAACCACCTCCACCCGCAGATCCGCCCTGAGGTGCTCAGTCGCCGGCATCGCCCCCTCCTCCTCCCCCTGCCTTGGGACGGTAGGTGTCGAGGAGCGAGCCCACGCCACCGAAGGTGGCGAAGGCGTCGGTCCCTACCTTGTGCAGCCCCAGCCCCCAGAGAAACGCCGCGATCACGTCCTTGAACGAGCCCCAGATGAGGTTGTCGACCCAGAGGAGCGAGAGGCCGAGGAGCACCGCGATCCCGGCCGCCAGGGCAGAGACCGCCATGTCGCCGCGCCCGATCTCGCGGGTGCGGGCCGCCACGCCGCGCCGCCACCCCTTCGCCTCCGGGGTCCACGGAAGGTCGGTGTACCCGCCCCCGCCCGGGACGCCGCCGGGGAGCGCAGCGCCCGCCGCCGTCCGCGAGCCGTCGGGCGCCACGATCGCGGCGACCCTGCCGCCCACTCCACCGCCGCCAGGCTGCACGGGGAAGCGGGTCTCCACCTCCTGGAAGTCGGCCTGGGCCGTCTCCAGCGCACCGGAGGCGGCGTGCGCGTCGCCCAGCTTCACCAGGCGCAGCACGCCGTCCAGCTTCTCGGTCACGGACACCAGCGCGTCGCGGTGCTCCTTGGCAAGCGCCGGGTCGGCCGCACGCTTGCGGACCTGGGCGCGGAGCGCCGACGCCAGCTCGTGCAGGTAGACCGCGCGCGCCGCGCCGTACGCCGCAATCGCCTCCGCGGGCGTCGCCGCGGCGGTCACGCGGGCCAGCTCGGCGCGCACCCGCGAGGCGAACGCCTCCCAGGCCGCGGCTTCCATCCACGCCGGCGCGTCGTCGGGCTCCAGGCGCGTCCCCAGGTCGGCGGCCAAGAGGCGCGCGTACGCCCCGCGCGCGGCGTCGAAGGCCTCGCGCGCGGCGGCCAGACGGCCGGCGTCGGCGTGGGCGCCGGCCCCGGCGGCGCGGGCCTCCACCTCGTCCTGGAGGAGCTTGAGGAAGGGGGCGTCGGAGGGGCGGGCGTCGCGCTCGGCCTTCACCTCGCCCGTGAAGGCGTCGATCACCCGCCTCAGCTCCTTCGCCTGCGCGGCGTCGATGGCGGCGGGGAGGCCGTTCAGCGAGATCTGCACGGCCTTCCGCTCCTCGTCGGTGCTTCCCGTGCCCTCCAGGTAGGCGCGGACGGCCCGCAGCGTCTTCGCCGGCTCGTCGCGCAGGGCGGGCTCCAGCGCGGCCACCCGCGCGGCGAGCGCCGCCCAGCGGGGGAAGAGCTCCAGCTTGCCCTCCACCTCACCCAACACGGCCGGGGCTGTCGTGCTCGTCCCCAGCTCGGGGTCCGCTGACAGCGTCTCGACCCGGGCGCGGAGCGCGGCCAGCACCTCGAGCTCGTCGGCCGTGGCGCCGGGGCGCGCCGCCAGGACGTCGGCACGGTCCACCAGGCGCTCGGCGTCGCGCAGGCGCTCCAGCCGGGGGCGCCGGTCCCGCAGGTACCTGCGCAGCCACTCGGAGAGCGCCACTCCGGCCAGAATGGCCAGGAGCGCCAAGAACCACGAGCGGCGGACGTAGACGGCCACCTTGTGCGCCGACGCGGCCACGTCAGGCCCCGCCACGCGCACCTCGCCGGTGTAGCGCCCCGCCCGCGTGAAGCCGCTCAGACGCACGGTGCAGCGGAGCGTGGAGTTCGCCTGCACCGTGAACCCGCCGGCGCACTCGGAGCTGACGACCTTGTGGGGCGCCTGGAACGCGGTGTCGCCGTTGCCGGCGCGGGTGAGCGAGACCATCGCGGGGGCGTAGATCTGCACCGGGAGGCGCGTGCTGTCCTGCACCGTCAGCAGGATCTCCAGGCCGCCACCCAGGAACAGCTGCTTCTCCAGCGCCCCCGGCGCCTTCACCACCAGCGCCCGCCCGGGAGTGGTGTCCCAGACGACGCGGTACCACCAGAGCTCGCGCCCGCGGTTGGTGACCAGGGCGACGTTTCCGCGGTAGGTTCCCGGGTTGGGGAGGCTGGCCGCCAGCTCCATGCGCGCCCGTCCGTGCGCCGCGACCTCCGCCTGTACGGTGCTGTCGCCGCCGTTGAGCCGCACCGGGACCTCGCTCCCGTCGGCGTTCGTCAGCGGCGAAGCCGTGACCGCCACCACGCGCGCGGTGTCGCCCGGCACCTCGAAGTTCAAGGCGCGGCGGAAGGACGCGCCACGGACGGGGAAAAGGGTGTCGGCGCCGATCACCTGGACGATGCGGGCGGACCCGCCCTGCTCGTCCTGTGCGGCGGCGCTCCGCGCGGCAAGCGGCGCACTTGCCAGGAGGAGAAGCGGGAGGATGGACGCGCCGCGCATGAACGGTGGGAGCATGATGCATCCTGGGAAGCGGGACAAGAAGGAGGTGCAGCCTCAGAAATTGCGGGGCGATGATCGGGCGGCGGATAGGGGTCGCGCCGGCGCAAGCTAAGAGCACCTCCCGGCTCCAACAAGAAACCTCGCGCGTCCCGCGGACGCAGCGCCATCGGTTAGAGGGACACCGCGCGGGAAATTCACGCCACCGGCCCGCGCCGGCTGAGCTGGGAACCCGAACTCCTCGGACAGGAACGGCGCAGCCGAGGACGGTCTCCCGCGGAAAGAGACCGGTGGAGCGGGAGATCGTACGGGTGCCGGTCGACTGAGCGGCGCCGAGAGCGGACCGGGGCGGGGAGAAGCTCGCGATAGGGTGCCGCGCGGCTCGCGTGTCATAGGTGCGACGGCTGCCGTGCAGCACGCGGGAAGGACCCGCGAGGCCGGCGCCGCGCAACCTCATGCGGAGAAGCTCCCATGGCCCGGATCGTACCCCTCGCACTCATCGGAGCGATCGCCGTGCTCGGTGCGGCCTGCTCTGACTCCACCAGCACCACGCAGGACGCGCTCGACGTGGACGCGGCGTTCGTCTCCACGCCCACCGGCTTCGCTTCCACCAGCAACAGCTTCTCCTCGGACACTTCCGGCTTCTCCTCGGACACTGTGCGCCGCGACTCCGCGCGCCGTGACTCGGCACGCGGCGACTCCACGCGCGACGGCTACCGCCACGGCGGGCGGCGCGGGGGCAGGGGCGGCGACCACGGCCGGCGCGGTCCCAATGGCCTCCTCCACGGCTTCGACTTCATGGGCGGCGGGCTCCGGCTGGACTTCCTGGGCGGGCCGCGTGACGGCCGGCGCCCGTTCGACTTCGGCGGAAACTCGGGGAACTGCGCGACCGCCGGCGGCGTGACCACCTGCACCAGCACGCACCGGGGCCTCACCGTCACCCGCACGCTGGCCTTCACCAGCGCGAGCGGCGCAACGCAGACGGCGTTCGACAGCTCCACCAACACGGTGCGGGCGCGCACCACGGTGAGCGGCACCACCACCCGGCGCGACAGCGTGACCGCCGTCGTGAGCCACGCGAGCGATCAGACGGTCTCCGGGCTGGCCCGCGGCAGCACGCAGCGCACGGTGAGCGGGACCTCGGCCGGCACCGAGAACCTGGCGGGCAAGGACTCGGCGGGCGTCGCGTTCACCGCCATCCGCGCGATCGGCGACACCATCGTGGGGATCGTGATTCCGGTGCAGACCGGCCGTCACAGCTACCCCACGGCCGGCACGGTGACGCGTTCGCTGCGCGTGAGCGTGACCTCGGCGGGGACCACGAAGAGCTCGTCGCGGCGTGAAGTGATCACGTACGACGGCTCCAGCACGGCCAGGCTGGTCATCACGCAGGACGGCACCACGCGCACCTGCACCCTGCCGCTTCCGCACGGGCGCCCGACCTGCCAGTAGAACGGATGGCCTCACACAGAGCCACAGAGGGAACGGAAAGAACAGAAAAGAGGTTCTCCGTGCCCTCGCCTTACCCTCTGTGTCTCTGTGTGAGGCTTTTTACCACCCGCCTCCGGTCGGGAGCCAGGGTGCGAGGCGGTCGCGGAGGGAGCGGAGGGCGCGGCCCATGCGCGCCTCCACCGTCTTTACCGACACACCCAGGGTGCGGGCGATCTCCGCGTAGGTGAGGCCGTCCACGCGGCTCATCTGGAACGTTTCCCGCACATCGTCCGGAAGCCCGCCCACCGCGGCTTTCATGGCGATGTCCAGTTCGCCGGTCAGCGCGGCGGCGTCGGCGGGGTCGGAGGCGGTGGGGAGGGGGAGGTCCGGCTCGGCGCGGCGGGCCACGCGCAGGTGGCGGATGTGGTTGAGGGCACGGTTGCGGACGGACTGGTAGAGGTAGGCGCGGATGCGGGTGTCCGCCGGGAGCGACTCGCGGCGGCGCCAGAGCTCCAGCATCGTCTCCTGCGCCACGTCCTCCGCCGCCGCCCGGTCGCCCAGCATCCGGTCCGCGGCCACCACGAGCGCGGCGTAGTGCGCCCGGAACGCTTCCGCGAACGCCGCGTCGTCGCCTCGCCGGAGGCGGGCCAGGATTTCCGGATCGTCGGCCGTCAACGTAGCTTTGCCGGTGTGCTCGGGCGGTGGCGGAGTGTTTCCGTCCGGATCAGCATGGCAGATAGGGTGCCTGCGCCGTGGAGTGTCTATAGATCATGAGCGACGTGAACCGATCCTCCAGCTCGTCCGGCGAAGCCGACTGGGACGCCATCGCCCGCGCGATGACGCACGAAGGTGCGCCCGAAGAGCGCGAGGCGCTGCGCAGCTACCTGGCCGATCACCCGGAGCACGCGGAGCTGGTGGAAGCGCTTGACCACGCCACCCGCCGCATGGCTGCCGATGCGCACGCAGGGGTGGACGTGGAGGCGGCGCTCGCGTCGGTCATGGCGCGTCGGGACCTGGCCGCGGCGGGCACACCGGCGATCCCCTTCCGCGCGCGAAAGCCCGCCCCGGCGCGCCGCTGGACGATGCCGGCGCTCTCCGCCGCCGCCATGCTGCTGCTCGCGCTGGGTGGGGCGCTCGTCTGGCGCACGACGACCCGCGTTCCGGAGGCGCGGTACGCCACCGCCGCGGGTGCGCTGCGCGACGTGCGCCTGGCGGATGGTACGCGCGTGAAGCTGGGAGGATCGAGCGTGCTGACCGTCGCGGCGGGATACGGTGACGCGGCGCGCGAGGTGGCGGTGCAGGGCGACGCCTTCTTCGAGGTGGTGCACGACGAGCGGCGTCCCTTCGTGGTGCGCACCCACGACGCCCGCGTGCACGACCTGGGGACGGCGTTCACGGTGCGCGCGGACAGCGCGGCGGGCACCCGCGTCGTCGTGACCGAGGGCGTGGTGACGCTCGGACTCGCGGGCGGCAGGCAGGACACGCTCCGCGCAGGCGACCGCGGCCACACCGCGGGCCGGCGCGTGCGGGTGGAGCGCCGCGCCGCCACGGGCGACGACGTGGCGTGGACGCGCGGGGAGATCGTCTTCCGCGACGTGCCGCTCGCCACCGCCGCCGCTGAGCTGCGCCGGTGGTACGGCGTGATGGTGATCGTCGACGATCCGGCGCTCGCGCGGCGCCGCATCAACGCCACCTTTGAGAGAAGCCAGAGCGTGGACGACGTCCTGCGCGTGCTCGCCGCCACCACGGGCGGGGCGGTGGAGCGCCGGGGCGACCGGCTCTTCATCGCGCGCGCGGGGCCGTGACGCCCAGCGCGTGGTTCGGGAGGATGATGGCCGCCGCCGGGCTACTTGCCTGTGCGGCGGCCGCCGCGCATGCGCAGGCCCCGTGCGCGGCGGCGGGGCCGTCCGGGCGCTCGTGGGCGGCGCCGCTGGACCGCGAGGTGACGCTCCGCGCGAGTGACGTGCCCCTGCGCGACGCGCTGGACCGCGTCTCGGCGGCGGCGCGGGTACGGCTCTCGTACGCGTCCGACCTGGTTCCGCTCGACCGGCGCGTGTGCGTGCAGGCGTCGCGCGCCCCGCTCGGCGACGTGCTTGCGGCGCTGCTGGCCGGCTTCCGCGCGGAGCCGCGGGTGGTGACGGGGCAGGTGGTGCTGGCGCCTTCCGCGCGCGCCGACACGCTCACGCCGATGCAGGCGCGCGTCAACGTGCTGGAGGGGATCGTGGCGACGGGGAGCCCCGCGGGCGCCTCCCGCCGCTCCGTGACCGTCGCGCTGGACGCGGTGAGCGGGCGTTCGCTGGAGCGGCGCGACGCGCGCACCATCGCGCAGGTGCTCAACGCCGCCGCGCCCGGCGTGTGGGCGTGGAGCGCGTCGCCCTCCAACCTCCTCGCGCAGTACGGGAGCGTGCGCGGGGCAAGCTCGTTCGGCGCCACGTATCCCAAGGTGTACGTGGATGGAGTGGAGGCCGCCAACCCGCTGCTGGTCACCGAGATCGACCCGGAGGGTGTGGAGCGCGTGGAGGTGATCCGCGGGCCGCAGGGCGCGGCGCTCTACGGATCGGATGCCATCAGCGGCGTGGTCAACATCGTCACCCGCCACCCGGGCGCGGAGGGGGAGGGCGCGCGGGTGGAGGTGCGCAGCCGCGGCGGGGTGACGGCGAGCGACTACGCGCCGTCGCCGCCCCCCACGCACGAGCAGCGCGTCGCCGTGCGCACTGGCTCCAACCTGCGCTCCGCGGGGGCCGCGCTCACCGTCGGGGGGACGGGCGAGGTCTTTCCGGGGGCCGATTCGAGGCGCGTCTCGGCGGTGGCGGACGGCCGCTGGGTGGCGCGGAGCGCGATCGCCACGGCGACGCTGCGCTTCACGGACCGGCGGGCGGGGAGCGGAGAGAACCCGCTGGTGAGCGCGATCGTCACCGCCCCGGACAGCGCCGGCCTCACCTCGGCGGGGCAGTCGCTGCAGCGCTACACCCTCGGCACCACGGCGGTGCTGACGCCGGACGGCCCGTGGACGCACACCTTTCTCGCGGGGGTGGACGGCTACCGGCTGGACCACGTGGAGGACGCGGTGAATCCCTTTCCGCTCACCACGGACCCGGCGCTTCGTTCCGCGGCGGGGAGCGGGCACCGGGGCAGCCTGCGCGCCAGCAGCACCCTGCGCCTCGGCCGCGGCGACGACGCGCAGGGGACGCTCACGCTCGCGGCCGAGCACTCGGCGCTGCGCCAGCGCACCGACGCCGGGGTGGCGGCCGATTCCGCGCTCGGCGGACGCCTCCCCACGCGCCTGCGCAGCGAGATCACGGAATCGTGGCGCCACAGCACCGGCATCCTGGCGCAGTCCAGCGGCGCCTGGCGCAACACGCTGTTCGGGAGCGCGGGGGTGCGCGTGGAGCGCAACGACGCATTCACCGTCAACACCGTCGCCGTGCTCCCGATGCTGGGCGCGGCGTGGGTGCAGGGCGTCGCGGGCGCCGAGGTGAAGCTGCGGGCGGCGTACGGGCGCGGCATCCGGCCGGCGCGGAACCCCGTGCGCGCTCACATCCGCCACGACGGGCGCGGCGGCATCGTCAACGTGCTGGAGCCGGAGACGCAGTCCGGAATCGAGCTGGGGGCGGAGCTGTACGCGGGGCGCGGGTTCTCCCTCCAGGTCACCCGCTTCGACCAGCGGGCGAGCGGGCTGATCCAGGACGTGGCCGTGGGGGTGGACACGATCGCGCGCGACGGGCCCGCCCCGCCGGAGCGCCGGGTGCGCTTCGCGCTGCAGAACGTGGGCGCCATCGACAACGCCGGATGGGAGATGCAGGGTGCTCTCACGCGGGGCCCGCTCACTCTCTCCGGCACGATGGCGCTGGTGGACAGCCGCGTGCGCCGCATCGCCGCGGGCTACCTGGGCGACCTGCGCCCCGGCGACCGCGTGCTGGCCGTCCCCGCGCGCACCGCTACCCTCGCCGCCGAGTGGGAACGCGGGCGGTGGACGGCGGGGCTCACCGCGGCGCGGGCGTGGGACTGGATCAACTACGACCGCCTGGCGCTGGCCCGCGACTTCAGCGAGCAGACGCGCATCCCGCGCGAGATGCTGGGCGCGGCGCTTCGCCAGTACTGGCGCGAATACGACGGGAGCACGGACCTCCGCATCACCGCCACCCGCCAGGTCGGTGCGCGCCTGTGGATCACCGCCGCGGCCGACAACCTCCTCGGCGGCCAGCTCGGCGAGCCGGACAACGCCACGATCCGGCCGGGCCGCTCGTCGATGATCGGGCTGCAGGCGCGCTTCTGATACCGATTCTCACGAATCCGAGTGCAGCGGAGAAAATTGTCTCACGCGAAGGCGCGAAGACGCAAAGAAAGTGTTTCCGTGTCTTTCCTTCGCGTCTTCGCGCCTTTGCGTGACATCCTGTTTCTTTCCCCCTGGCGCCTTCGCCTCGCGCCGGCCCGCCCCAGATCCATCCGCCGATTCCGCGACGTATCTCGATAGGGTCTCGCCGCGCTGCGGTGTCCTGGATGTGAGAGCCCGTGCAGCCCCGTTCCGGGCGAAAAGATCCGAACCACAAGCGAGCCGATGAACCCGATCTCCATCCCCGCCGAAGCTCCCGGGCTCGTGGCGGAGTTCCTTTCCGTGACCGCCCGCATGCCCGAAGACCGGGCGGCGGGGCTCGCCGGCGTCTCCATCCCTACGCTGCAGCGCTGGATCCGCCAGTCGCCGCGCATCCTGCGCCCGCCCGTGCGCGAGCGCATCACCCGCTTCCTTGCGGACCCGGCGAAGCACGGCTGACTACGAGTATATGGCGGTGCGCGCTCCCATCGGGAAGTCGTTCGACGAAATAGACACAGCACCCCCCGTCGCGCAAGGAGGAACAACTTTTCCCGAATTAATTTCTGGTTCCAGGCACCTGCAATCTTGATGCGCATTGGCTGTTACTCCAGCGCAGGCTTCATCGAAGGAGTCACAGGCGCATGATGCTTCAAGGAAATACCGGTGGACGAAAATCGTTTTAGGACGTTTTCATTGACAAAGAGCCCCGGCGCGGGTACAGTGCGATAGCCGTGTTTCTGACCGGAAGCGCGCGCTAGGCACTCTTTTCGGGATGGTGGATAATGAGGCACACGTTCCAGATCTGGTATATGCTCCCGGCCCTTGCGATTTTCGCCGCCGCGTGCGGCGACTCGCCCGCGGGCCCGGTGGACGCTGCACCGGAAGCGCGCGCGAGTGCCGAGACGTCGGAAACCGCCCGGCATGCGGGCGTAGCTGTGCGCACCGGGTCGCTCGCCGAAGCCGTTCGGCAGGATGCGCGCTCGTACGCGGCGCAGTTCAACGTAGGCATCGACGAAGCGGTGCGCCGCCTCCACGCGCAGGAGCAGCAGGGAGAGGTCGTATCGCGGCTGAGGGCGGCCAACCGTGGCCGCTTCGCCGGCCTGTGGGTGGAGCACCAGCCCGAATTCCGCATCGTCGTACGGCTGACGGGCAATGCTCCCGCCGGGCCGGAGTTCCGGAATCCCGCCGCGAGCTCGCCGACCCCGGTGGTGTTCGTCACCGGTGCCGCCGCAACGGAGTCGGAGGTTCTCGGCCGCATCCAGGCGTCGCTGCCTCGGTTCGCCGCGGCGCTCCCGCGGCTGATGGGCACGGACCACGACGTGCGGACGGGCGAGATCGTGCTGACCGTGCACGCCACCGGCGCCGCGGCTGACGCGGCGAGGAGCACGGCCGCGGCTCTGGCACGCGAGGCGGGGCATCCTGTGCGGGTCTCGTTCATCGACACACCGCTGCAGAACCAGCACACGCGCGGAGGCGCAAGCCTGAGCACCTGCACCGCGGGTTTCGTGGTGGCGAACAGCGGTGGCACCCGCGGTGTCACCACGTCCGCGCACTGCGGGTCTACGCAGACCTATTTCGAGTTTGGCGGAACGAGCTATGCAGCCACGTTCGTCGCGGAGCGGTTCGATGCCGATGAGGACGTGCAGTGGCACACGACCACGCACGACGAGTATCCGGAGTTCTACGCGGATCTCACCACCAGCGCGCGCGTGCTCACCGGCCGCAGGCTCCGCAGCAGCACGGCCGCGGGCAACACCACCTGCCATCGCGGTATGACGACCGGCTATAGCTGCGGCTCAGTGCAGAGCACGACGTACCAGCCCACCTACGCCGGCGCGTGCAACGGATTCACCTGCACCGCGACGTACATCACCGTCACGGGGGCGGGCCTGGCATGTGCGGGTGGCGACAGCGGCGGGCCGTGGTTCAACGGGCAGACGGCTTTCGGCATCCACAAGGCAGGCGCGAGCTCCGGCACCGGTGCGGGGCAGTGCAGCCTCGCGGTGTACATGTCCACGGACTACCTCACCGGACTCGGGGTCTCGCTCGTCTATGGCGTCTAGCTTCGCGCGGCCTCCGCTGTTCGGCGCGCTGTTCCTCGTGGCCGCCTGCACGCCGTCGAAAACCATCGAGCCGCTCGCGCTCTACCCCGCAAGTGCGGAGTCACACCAGGCGCGGCTCCTGGGCAAGCTCTCGATGGAAGGCTCCTGCCTGTACATCATCGGCGAGGGAGGGGAGCGCTGGCTGGCCGCCTTCCCGTCGCCGGGGTCGCGCTGGGATGCCGGCGAGAACGGTGTGTGGGTGGGAGCGCGGCTGCTCCGCGTGAGTGAGAGGGGAGCGTTCGTGGGTGGAGAAGTATCGAACTCTCGTGGTACGCTTCAGTGGGTGCAGGCGCCCGCCGCCTCGTGCGACGACGCGAAGCTCTGGATCGTAAGCGCCCTCACAGATCTGTAGCCCACGAAGTCCTCGCCTTCGCCGTCAGGTAAATCACTCGACGAAAGACGGCCGCGTTCAGCAACGACGCGGCCGTCTTTCTTTGGCGCCCGGCGGAGGCGGGGGATGCGGCGGGGCGGGGGATGCGCGGAGCGGCTTGGATCGGGCCCCGCCGAGCAACCCGCTATCCGGTATTCGATCTGGGCTGCCGATGCGGGCGGGTGTGCGGGTTTGTCGCAAGATCCGGAAATCTCCCGTCCGCGCCCATCCTGTTGCTCTCCGCCCGCATGCCCCGAGAACGGGCGGCGGGCCGGGCCGGCGTCTCCATCCCCACCGCTGCAGCGCTGGATCCGCCAGTCGCCGCGCATCCTGCGCCCGCCCGTGCGCGAGCGCATCACCCGCTTCCTTGCGGACCCGGCGAAGCACCCATGACCGGAGCCGAGGCTCGCCGGGAGCGATCGTTGCACCCGCGTACTCCTCTGCGAGTAGGACATCACCGATTACAGCGAGGTGACGTCATGCCGGAGCACGATGCCTCATCACCGGTCGAGGTCGAGGGCGCGACGCCGATCCTGAGCGTCGCGAGGATCGAGGCGAGTCTGCGCTACTACGTGGATGCGCTGGGATTCCGCGTGCTGTGGCAGCACGGCGACTTCGGGGCCGTGGAGCGCGGGGATGCGTCGCTGATGCTCTGCGAGGGAGAGCAGGGGCATGCCGGCACCTGGGTCTATCTCGGCGTGAGCGACTCCGACGCGCTGCACGACGAGCTGCGCGCACGGGGTGCCCTCATCCGGCATCCTCCCACCAACTATCCCTGGGGCTCGCGCGAGCTGCACGTGACCGATCCAGACGGCCACGTGCTGCGCTTCGGCTCGGAGCTGCGGGAGGGCGAGCCGATGGGTGAATGGCTGGACAGCAAGGGCGGACGCTGGATGCCGGAGCCGGATGGCGGCTGGCGACGTGTACCTTGAGATGCGGTTCGCCGCCCTCCTGGCGTTCGTGGGCCGGGTGGTGCTGTCGCTGCGTGGCGTGCGCTGGGCGCACGCCACGTTCGTCGTGCTCGGCCTCCTCTACTTCCCAGCCAAAGCGGGCTTCCGCCTCGACCACAGCTAGTCCCGATGGCGCCGGCCCCCCTTCGGGAGGCCTGATCGCGCCGCTCGGGGTGGGATTACGGAGTGCGCGCTTCGGGCGACATCCACTTCACGGGCCCTACCGGGTCGCGGGCGACCTCCACGTCCGCGAGGGCGAAGGCGGGGACACCGGCCACGCTCAGGCCCACGCTGCGCAGGGCGTACGGCGTGCCGCGCGCGAGCACCGGCATCACCACGATGCGGTGCTGGCCGTGCGCCACCGCCAGTTGAAGGCACCCGTACTTCTTGCACCACGCGTCGTCCGCGCCGGCCAGCCGTGCCGGATCGCCCTGCTGCAGGGTGAGCTGCAGCGGGCCGCCGCCGGGGCCCGCCAGGTGCGGCGGGTTGGGCACGTCGACCGGCGCTCCGGTCGAGGTGCCGCCGTCCACGCGCGTGGTGCCGTGATACACTTCCCAGCGGAAGCCCGCACCGCCGGGCGCCTGCAGGCGGATCGCGCGCCCGTTGCACTGGAAGCCCATCACCTCGCTGCCGTCCAGCGACACGCCCAGCCTGTGCGGGCGATCGTGGGGGACCAGGAGCGTGGCACGCACGCGGTACGTGGCGGTGATGGTGACCGGCCCGCCGGCCGCGACCCCGCTCCGCGCGGTCGGGTTCCCGCGCACGGAGCCGTCGCCCATCCGGATCGACACCCCCGGCACGCTCCCGGCCGACCCCTGCGCCACGATGCATCCGCCGCCGGGGCCGACGCCCGCGCAGGCGGTGCCCTGCTGCGCGAGCTGCGTTCCCGGGCTCGGGTCTACCGGGACGTCGTAGACCGCCGTCCGTGCCGCGCCTTCCGCGGTGAAGCGGACCGGGACGCTTCTCAGCCGCACCGAGTCCAGTGCGGCGCGGATGACCGGGGCGGCGGCTGGCGGACGCTGCTGCGCCCAGAGCGAGGAGGTCGTGAGGAGCGCCGCCGCGACCAGCGCTGAGTGGATCGCCTTCATGGCACCTCCGGGGGAGGGGGAAACGATGGTGCCGCAGTATAGGCCGTTCCTGTGGACGCTCCAAGATTCTCGTGCACCCGGCGCGGGCACGTCGGAGGGTGCGCCGCCGGGGTGTCGCGGGTACTATGATGCGGCGTGGCACTCCATCACCTTTTACAAACCAGCCATCGTGGTCCGACCGCGCATCCTCATCGTCGACGACGAGCCGCAGATCAGGCGGGCGGTGAAGAACGCCCTCGATCCGCTGGTGGGCGACGTGGTGGAGGCGGGGGATGCGCGGAGCGGCGTGGACATGGCCGCCGCCGGGCGCCCCGACCTCGTGGTGCTCGACCTGGGGCTGCCGGACGCGGCGGGGGTGCAGGTGTGCCGCGAGATTCGCAAGTGGTCGACGGCGCCGATCCTGGTGCTCTCCGCGCGGCACTCGGACCAGGAAAAGGTCACGCTGCTCGACGCCGGCGCGGACGACTACATCACCAAGCCGTTCAGCACGCCGGAGCTGGTGGCTCGCGTGCGGGCCCAGCTCCGGCGCGCGAACATCCACCCGGAGAGCACGGAGGCGGCGCTGAGCTTCGGCGGGCTGTGCGTGGATGCCGCGCGCAGGGTCGTCACGCGTGACGGCGCCACCGTGCACCTGACGCCCACGGAGTGGGATCTGCTGCGCGCCTTCGTGCGGCACCGGGGGCGCACGCTGACGCACGACCAGCTCTTCCGCGCCGTCTGGAACCGCTCGGACGGCGACCCGCAGCAGTACCTGCGCGTCCACGTGGCCAACCTGCGCCGCAAGATCGAGGGTGATCCGCTGCGGCCGCGGCTGATCGTGACCGAGCCGGGGGTCGGCTATCGCTTCGACGGCGCCTGACGTGGAGACCGTGCGTACGCAGAGCCGCCGCGAGGGCGCGGTGTGGATCGCGGCGGCGGTCGTGGCGACGCTGGCGCTGCTCCAGTATCCGGGGAGCATCGGCGAGGCGCCCGTAGCGCTCACCTACCTGCTGGTGGTGCTCGGCGCCAGCGCGCGCGGGGGACGGCGGCTGGGGCTGGTGCTGGCGCTGCTCTGCTTTCTCGCCTTCAACTTCTTCTTCCTGGAGCCCCGCTATACGCTCGCCCTCCGCGACCGCTCGGCGTGGCTGGTCCTGCTCGCCTTCGTGGTGACCAGCGCGGTGGCCACCATGCTGCTCGCGCGCGCGCAGTCGCAGGCCGCCGCCGCGGGGGAGCGGGCGCGCGAGATCGACCGCCTCGCCACGCTGGGCGCGGAGGCGCTGAACGCCGGGCGCGCCGAGGACGCTGTGGGCGCCATCGCGCGGGTGGTGCGTTCCGGGCTGGGTGTGGCGGCGTGCGAGATCTTTCTGGGCGATGGAGAGGGCCGTCACGTACAGCGGGTGGCGCGCGCCACCGAGGGCGGAACGGAGACGCGGCCCGTTTCGTGGGATGGGGGCGCGCCGGGCGACACCGCGGGTTGGGGCGCGGACGGCTCGATGACGGAGACGCAGCTCATGGTCTCGGGCGATGCGCGGTCGCTGCTGATTCCGCTACGCGTGCGGGAGCGCTCCGTGGGCGTGCTGCGGCTGGAGAGCGGGCGCGCGATCCACCTGGACGCGGCGCAGCGGCGGTTCACGGAGGCGCTCGCTTACTACGCCGCGCTCGCCATCGACCGGGTGCGGCTCGCCGCTGCCCAGGAGCACGCCGATGCGTTGCGCGAGGCCGACCGCCTCAAGGATGCGCTGCTGGCCTCCGTGTCGCACGACCTGCGCACGCCGCTCACCACCATCAAGGCGCTCTCGCAGGCCATCGCGGACGAAGGGGACGAGCGGGCGCTGGTGGTGGTGGAGGAGGCGGACCGGCTGAACCGCTTCGTGTCTGACCTGCTCGACTTCTCGCGGCTGAACGGGGGCGCGCCGCTGGTGCGCGCGGAGCTGGTGGCGGCGGAGGACGTGATCGGCGCGGCGCTGCAGCAGGTGTCCGGCACGTACCCGGACCGCCCCATCGACGCATCGCTGCACCCCCCGCACGACCTCCTGGTGGGGCGCTTCGACTTCGACCACACGCTGCGCGCCCTCGTCAACCTGATCGACAACGCGCTCAAGTACTCGCCCGCGCACGCGCCGGTGCGGGTGGTGGCCGCGCGCGAGGGCGGCCAGGTGGCGTTCAGCGTCGCGGACCGTGG
Source organism: Longimicrobium sp. (assembly GCA_036389135.1). Classification (NCBI taxonomy): domain Bacteria; kingdom Pseudomonadati; phylum Gemmatimonadota; class Longimicrobiia; order Longimicrobiales; family Longimicrobiaceae; genus Longimicrobium; species Longimicrobium sp. Next base: position 29,806 of record DASVQP010000038.1, on the reverse strand, counting down.
CGCCGGGATCGCGCCCGAGGACGGCGAGCGCATCTTTGAGCCGTTCTACCGTGCGCGCGGAACGGCGGACGCGGGCGGCACGGGGCTGGGGCTCTCCATCGCGCTGCGGGCGGTCGAGCTGCAGGGCGGGGAGCTGCGGTACGCGCCGCGGCCCGGCGGCGGCAGCGAGTTCGTCATCCTCCTCCCCGCCGTCGATCCCGCGGAGCTCGCGGCGATGTGATTTCACACAGAGACACAGAGGAAACGGCAAGAACGGAAGAGGGTTTGGCGCGGTTCCTCCGTGTCCTTGTTGTACCCCTCCGCGGCTCTGTGTGAAACTGCCGTTCTTTGTGACTTCTTAATGTAGACGCGCCCGATCTTTGTGCGTTCTTGATGCTCGGGGGGTGATCTTGGATGGTCCGGGAATGGGGCCATCTTTGAAGCGAGCGTCAGATGAACCGCACGAATGCCAATCCGCGCGGGGCATACCTCGCGGCGCTGTCGCTGGGCGCGCTGGGGGTCGTCTACGGCGACATCGGCACCAGCCCGCTCTACGCGATGAGGGACGCGTTCCTGGAGGAGCACGGGGTGCAGCCCACGCCGGGGAACGTGCTGGGGGTGCTCTCGCTGATCTTCTGGGCGCTGATCCTCATCATCTCCATCAAGTACCTCGTCTTCATCCTGCGCGCCGACAACCGCGGCGAGGGCGGGATCCTCGCGCTCACCACGCTCGCCGCGCGTGGGGGTGGGGGGCGCGCGATCCTCCTGCTGGGGCTCTTTGGGACGGCGCTGCTGTATGGCGACGGGATGCTCACGCCCGCCGTGTCCGTGCTCTCCGCCGTCGAGGGGCTGGAGGTCACGACGCCGTTCTTCAAGCCGTGGATCGTCCCCATCACCATCGCCATCCTGGTGGCGACGTTCTCCATCCAGAGCCACGGCACGGCCAGGGTGGGAAAGGTGTTCGGGCCGGTGACGATGGTGTGGTTCGCCACCATCGCGGCGCTGGGGGTGCGCTGGATCGCGCGGGAGCCGGGGGTGCTGTGGGCGGTGAACCCGCTCCACGGCGTGCGCTTCTTCGTGGAGAACGGGTGGAACGGCTTCCTGGTGCTCGGCGCCGTCTTCCTGGTGGTGACCGGCGGCGAGGCGCTCTACGCGGACATGGGGCACTTCGGCAAGAAGCCGATCCGCCTGGCGTGGTTCTGCGTGGTGCTTCCCGCGCTGCTGCTCAACTACTTCGGGCAGGGGGCGCTGCTGATCCACGACCCGGCGGCGGTCGTCAACCCGTTCTACCGCATGGTGCCGCCCTGGGCGCTGTACCCGGTGGTGCTCATCGCCACCGCGGCGACGGTGATCGCGTCGCAGGCGCTGATCTCCGGCGCGTTCTCGCTGACGATGCAGGCGGTGAAGCTGGGCTACGTGCCGCGCATGCGCATCGAGCACACCTCCGAGCGCGAGGCGGGGCAGATCTACATCCCGGCGATCAACTGGGCGCTGATGCTGTCGTGCATCGCGCTCGTCGCCGGCTTCCAGTCGTCCAGCCGGCTGACGGCGGCGTACGGCGTGGCGGTGACCACCACCATGGTCATCACCACGATCCTCTTCTTCATGGTGGAGCGCGCGATCTGGAAGTGGAGCCTGCCGCTCTCCATCGCCGTCGCCGGCTTCTTCCTCGTGATCGACCTGGGCTTCTGGGGCGCGAACATCATCAAGGTTCCGCACGGCGGATGGTTCCCGCTGGTGGTGGGCGCCGTGGTGTTCACGCTGCTGACCACCTGGAAAAAGGGCCGCCGCATTCTCGCCGAGCGGCTCCAGGAACGGACGCTGCCGCGCGCGCTCTTTCTCCGTGAGGTGGAGGCGAGCCCGCCCGCGCGCATCCCCGGCACCGCCGTCTTCATGTACAGCGATCCGAACGGCACGCCGCCGGCGCTGCTGCACAGCCTCAAGCACTACAAGGTGCTGCACCAGACGCTCGTCTTCCTGTCGGTGGAGACGGGCGAGGCGCCCTATCTCGATGCCGAGGAGCGCGCGAGGGTCACGCGCCTGGGCGACGGCATCTTCCAGGTGGTCCTGCGCTACGGCTTCATGGATGACGTCGACATCCCCGCCGCCCTCCACGATCTACACCATCCGGATCTGCCGATGCGGCCGATGGAGACGAGCTACTTCCTGGGCCGCGAGACGCTGATCGCATCCAAGCGCCGCGGGATGGCGCGCTGGCGGGAGAGGCTGTTCGCGCTGATGGCGCGCAACGCGGGGAGCGCGGGCTCGTACTTCCGCCTGCCGCCCAACCGCGTGGTCGAGCTCGGCGCGCAGATCGAGCTTTGAGCGGAACCCTGGAACCTCAGACGACTCCTCGCTGTTCAGACCCCTCCACCTGTCCGGTATCACCCGCCTGGCGCGCTTCTCAACTCCGGGATGCGGCGCACCCGCGGAGGTGCGGAAAACCACCGTCACTTGCAGGAGGGGATCGATGAGACGTCGCGTTGCCGGTATGGCCGCGGTGATCCTGACGCTCGCCGCGTGCGATCAGGACCGGGTGGTGGGTGCGGATGATTCCGGACGGCCCCCGTGTACACGGGTCGCGGGCACCGCCGCGGTCACCTTCACCACGAACGAAGGCGCCACTCTCGCTCCCACGGCGGGGGAGCTCACCGGCGTCAAGTACACACGCGGGCTGGCCGCGCTCAGCGGTTCCACCCTCCTGGCGGTGCACGATGGCGCCCTGCTGAGGTCGACCGACGCGGGGTGCAACTGGACCCGGGTCGGCACCCTTCCCAACAGGTACGTCGCGCTGGTGGCGGCCTCCCCCACGCTGGCGTACGGCTACGTGGAAGGCTCGGCCGGCCTCTATCGTGTGGGGGTCGATGGGGCGGTCCAGACCGTGGCCTCTCCCGTTCGACGGCTTCGGGAGCTGGCGGTTCGCGCGGGAAGCCCCGAAAACCTCCGCGTCGCGGGAGAGACGGGGCAGATCCACGAATCGGACGACGGGGGCGCCACCTGGCGCAGCGTGGGCGTTCCGGTACCCGGGGGCAGCGTGTACCACGTCGCGTTCGACCCGGCCAACTGGGACCATGCCGTCGCCGGGGCGGCGAACTCGGGCGCGTGGACGACGGAGGACGGGGGCCGGAGCTGGTCGCGGGCGCAGATCGCTTCTTCCACCACGCAGCGCAACCAGAACGTCTTCCGCCTGGCGATTTCGCCGGTGGATCCGAACATAGTCTGGGCGGGGGGGATCGACCTCGCGGAAGAGGAGAGGAGCCCGCTCTCGGGGCGGCACACGTACCTGTCGCGCGACCGCGGCCGGACCTTCGCCCCCGTGCTGTCCGCAAGCGAGGGGAGCCCGGGCGGGCCGGTCGCCATCACCAGCGCTTTCATCATGGAGCCGCACCCCCGCGATCCGCTGGTGCTGTACTTCGTTCTCGGCACCGGCACCGGCACGGACATCGTACGGCTCGACGCCGGCTCCGGGACTCACTCCGTGCGCCACACCTCCTATGACCGCATCAGCGAGATCACCTTCGCCGCGGGCCGCCCCGGCGTGATGTATCTGGGCCTGGGCGTCGAGCAGCACTGCGACCCCGGGCCCTGCCCACAGTACCGGCGGGCGGCCGAGTGATCTGAACGCAGCCCGGCTGCCGCGGCGGTCAGCCGGGCTCGCGCGTCGCGGCGGGAGCGGCCCCTGCGCGCACCAGCAGCAGCAGCATTCCGAAGCTCCACGCGAACGCGACGAGCGCCGCAAAGGGCCCGACGTTCCGGTCCGCGTTGACGGTGCCGTAGAGGTGCACGACGATCACCAGGAGCGCCGCGGTGCGCACGAGGGCGTTCGCCGCCGCGCCACGCCGCCAGCGCGCCACGACCGCCAGCAGCAGCAGCGCCGTGCTCGCCGCGCCGAAGACACCGACCCAGAACGGCTGCACCTCGCCGCCCTGGATGCCACGGATGTACAGCTCCTGCACGCCTCCAAAGATCAGGAGCGCGGCGGCCACCAGGCTGAAAACGAGAGCGGGCATGAGTCACCAGGGGTGAGAGTATCAGCGCACGATACATCGTCACGTGATATATCGTGTGCTGATGTATATAGCGGGATTCTTCCCCGGTCAAGTGCCACACTTGCCCACGGCCTCACGGTCGGCTATACATCAGCAGCCGATATACTCGCCCGTCCCTCGACGCCGCATCCATGCCGCCCGCCCATCCAGCACCGGAGCAGTTCCTGCCGCTCACGCCGGCCACCTTTCACATCCTCCTGACGCTGGTGCAGGAGGAGCGGCACGGCTACGGGATCATGCAGGAGATCACGCAATCCACCGGGGGCGAGCTGCGGATCGGTCCGGGGACCCTCTACGGCTCGCTGAAGCGCCTGGTGGCGGACGGGCTGGTGGAGGAGGTGGGCGACCGCGCTCTGGAGGACCCGCGCCGCCGCTACTACCGGCTGACGGCGCTGGGAAGGTCGGTGGCGCGCGCCGAAGCCCAGCGGATGGTGTCGATGGTCCGTACCGCGCGCAGCAAGAAACTCATTGGCCCGGCGGGCGCATGAACGGACCCCCGAACGCGCTGCCCGCGCTGGTCCGCATCCTCACGGCCGCCTTCCCCCGCGAGTTCCGCCAGCGCTTCGGTGAGGACATGCTCCAGTGCATCCGCGACGCCAGGGACGCTCTCGGCGATGCATCGGCGACGGCACGCGCAAAGTTCTGGCTCCGCATCGCGATCGACCTCGCGGGCACGGGCATCCTCGAGCACGTGCGCTCCCGCCGCGCCCTTTCGCGCTCCCGTGCGCTCCGGCTGCTGGGGTTCGCCTCTCTTTCAGCCGCCATCGGCAACGTCCTCGTCGACCTGCTCTCCGCCGAGCTTCAGATGGGAATCGGCGCGCTGCTCCTTACCGCCATCGGCACGATTCTCGGCGCCATTCTCGCACGCCCCGACGCGCGTCCAGCTCCCTAAACAGCAATCTCGCACAGAGACACAGAGCCACAGAGAGGTTTTCTCTGTGGCTTTTCAGTTCGCTCCGTGTTCTCTGTGTGAGGCTGTTCAGGACTCCGACGCCCCACCCTCCTCCGCATGCGCGAGCGCCGCCCGCAGGTGGCGTACGGCCTCCGAGACGGCGCCCGCGCGCGCATCCTCGGCGAGCTCGTGCGATTCGCCCAGCAGGCGGACGGCGGCGTTGAGCGCGTGCGCGACTTCGCGGTCGCGCGCCAGCCCCAGCCCGTGCAGCTGCCGACCGAGCTGGTCGATGCGAAAGGCGGCGCCATTGAGGCGCGCGTGCGTCGGCGCCCCTTCGCGCAGCACCTCCAGAACCGTCCGCAGTGCTTCCGTGAAAGACGATGTTGCGGTCAAGCTCCCCCTCCCGTGGACCCGGTTCGTGCGGCGAAGCCCACCCGCCATGCACATTCCGGGCTGCATCGCGCCCGCCCTCGCTCTTCCTCGATAATCGCGAGGCGCACCGATCCGGTAGGGGCCGCCCCACGTGGCTGCCCGTGCCCGCCCAACCAACGTCCCCCGCCGCCCCGCACCAACGCACGCCAAACGCCCCTCCCCCAGGTAGTAATTGGGAGAGGGGCCGCGAGGTGACGAGCGGGGGAGGGGGCCCGCTCCTACTCCGCCGCCTCCGTCACCAGCGCGTGCACCTTGCGGCGCAGCTTCTGGATGCGGTTGGGCGCCTCCGTGTTGTACACGCGGTTGGTCAGCAGCACCGCCCACGTCTTGTGCTCCGGATCAACCCAGAGCGAAGTGCCCGTGAAGCCGGTGTGCCCGAACGCGCGGTCGCTCATGGAGCGCCCCACCGGCCCGGTGCCGTTGGCGGACGGCGTCTCCCAACCCAGCGCGCGCGTCCCTTCCTGGCGCACCGCAAAGGTGTCGACGGTCGCCGCGTCCAGCACGTGCACACCATCCAGCTCGCCGCCGCTGGCCAGCATCGCCGCGTAGCGCGACAGGTCGCCGGCGGTGCTGAAGAGGCCCGCGTTCCCCGCCACGCCGTCCAGCGAGCGGGCAATGGGATCGTGCACCACCCCGGCGACCGGCTTGCCCGCGGAGCTCCGGTAGGTGGGGGCGCAGCGCACGCAGTCCGCGCCCGGCGCGTAGCCCGTGGACGCCATCCCCAGCGGCTCCCACACCCGCCGCTCCAGCAGGGCGGGGACGGGCTCGCCCGCCGCGCGCTCCAGCGCCGCAAAGAGCACCACGAAGCCCACGTCCGAGTACTCCACCTTTGCGCCGGGCGACCGCTCCAGCGGCGTGCGGATCAGCGAGGCCAGACGCGCATCGGGTGTGGCGCCTCGCGGAGTGGCGCCCGCGGGGAGGCCGGCGGTGTGGGCCAGCAGGTGGCGCACCGTGACCGCATCCTTGCCGCCACCCGAGAACTCCGGGAGGTAGCGCGAGACGGGCGCGTCCAGCTCCAGGCGGCCGTCCTCGTACAGCAGCATCGCCGCCGTCGTGGTGGCGACCACCTTGGTGAGCGAGGCCAGGTCGTAGACGGTGCGCTCGGCGTCCACCCCTTCGCCGGCGCCGGTGGTGGCGCCCACGCCCTTCACCAGCTCGGCGCGGCTGCCGCGCCCCAGCGCCAGCGCCGCGCCGGGGAACGCGCCGCGCCTCACCTCCGCCTGAACGGCGGCCATCGCGCCCTCCAGCGGCCGGCGGGCGAGCTTGGGGAGGAGGTCGTCGGCGCGCACCGTGGGCACCGGGACGGCGTGCGCCGCGGCGATCACCGCCGGCGCCAACACGTGCGGGTGCGTCTCTCCCCACGCGAGCGCGACGGCCGCGGGGGTGGCGCTCGCCATCAGCACGGCGGCGGCCTGGCGCCACTGCCGGGGAATCGAGCCAAGACGTATCTGCATCGTGAGATCCTCCTCGTCGTGCCAAAGGACGGCCGCGGGGCCGCCCTCCGGCGTTCGGATGGGTGAGCCCGGACGGCTCACCCACCGATCAGGTCAGGACTGGCGGCCGCCGCCCCGCCGTCCAGCGCGGCGGCCCGCCTGCTCGCCGCGCCGCGCTTCCTGCTGCGCCACGTTACGGTCGAACTGGGCGCGCTGCTCCGCCGTCAGCACCGCGCGGATGCGGGCGAGCTGCTGCTCGCGGCGCTGCTGGAGCTGCGCGCGCTGCTCCGCCGTCAGCCGCGGACGCTCGCCGCGCTTGCGCCCCTCCGCGCCCTGCCGGCCCTCGGCGCCCTGCGGACGAGCCGCGCGAGCCGGACGGCCCTCCTGAAAGATTGCGTGGATCTGCTGCTGCTGGACGGCGGTGAGCTGGACGCCCTCGAAGAGGCGCTGATGGCGGCCCTGGCCCGGCTGGCGGCGCGCCTCGCCGGCGTGCTGCTCGTGCCCCTGCTGCGCGGCCACGTCCTGCGCGGCGGTCGCCGCGGCCAGCGCCAGTGCGAATACAAACACTTGATTACGACGCATGGTTCCTCGCTCTCGGTGTCTGGGATGCGGGGGACCCGTCCGGGCCGTTCCCGCCTGCCAGGGGCGCCGGACCAAAAGGTCACGCCCCGCCTACGCATTGAAGGTAGCGGGGCGATGCTAAACGCAGGATTAACAACGAGATGAGCGAAAGATTAGGACGGCGGCGGCTCGGCCGGCGGGGCGGGGAACGACGCCTGGAAGACGCTGCCACCGGGCCCGGACTCGGCCAGCTCCAGCCGCCCGCCGTGCGCCACCGCGATCCAGCGCGCGATGGGGAGCCCGAGTCCCGCGCCGGCCGCGCCACCCTCCGCGCGTGCCCCGCTCCCGCGGAAGAACGGCTCAAAGATCTTCGCCTGCACCTCGGGCGGAATGCCCGGGCCGCTGTCACACACGCGCAGCCGGTACTCGCCTTCCTCGCGCACGGCTTCCACCCCGACGCGCTCCCCGGCGGTGCCGTGCTTCACGGCGTTCTCCACCAGGTTGATGACGAGGCGCCGCAGCAGGTCGGCGTCGCCCTCCATCGGCAGCTCCTCCGTGCTCCCGGCGGCGAGCTCCACCCCCTTCATCGCGGCGAGCGAGCGCAGGGATCGCGTGGCATCGGCCGCCAGCTCGCCCAGGTCGATTCGCGCCATCCGCAGCGGATACTCGCCGGCCTCCGCGCGCGAGTAGGTGAGGAGATCGTCCACGATCCGCCCCAGCCGCTCCGCCTCGCCGCCGACGATGGAGAGCGCCTCGCGGTATTCATCGGCCGTGCGCTCGCCGGAAAGGGCCAGCTCCGTCTCCGCGCGCACCACGGCCACCGGGGTGCGCAGCTCGTGCGCGGCCTCGGCCATCAGGCGGCGCTGCTGTTCGAAGGCGCCCTGCAGCCGGTCCAGCAGCTCGTTGAAGACCAGCGCGAGCGACCCCAGCTCGTCGCGCGGGTTGCCCACGGCGAGCCGGTCGCCCAGCCGCGCCGCGCCGATGCGGGCCGCGCGCCGCGTCATGTCGCCGATGGGCGCCAGGCTCCGCCGCACCAGCAGCGACCCGGGGATGACCGCGATGGCGAGCGTCACCAGCACCGCCAGCACCAGCGCCGCGCGCGCCTCCTCGCGCAGCATCCTCTCGGCGCGGGTGGAGCCGACCACCGCCAGCATCGTCCCGCGGCCGCGCCGCACCCGCATCCCGGTGACGCGCACCGGCGGGTCGACCGCGCGCAGCCGCACCAGCGCGCCACGCCGCGGCGCCGCCCGCACGGCCACGAGGATGGTGCCGGCCGAGATGGGCGCGAACACCTCCTCCGCCACCCGCGGCCCGAAGCGCGGCGCGACGGAGAACGCCCGCAGCTCGCCGCGCGGGCCGAAGAGGAGGATGCGCCGGTCCGGCGCGCGGAACTGCCTCACGACGTCTTCCAGCTGCTCCCCCCGCCGTCCGCCGGTGGCGAGCAGCGTCGCGGCGGTTTCCATCTGCGACCGGGCGGCACGCCGCGTCGCCATCCGGTCGAGGAGCGAGTAGGTGGCCCCCGCCATCGACGCGAGCGCCACGGCCAGCAGCGCCGCGTACCAGAGCGACAGGCGGACGCGGATCGAGTCAATCGACAGCCGCATCGTCGCCCCCGGCGTCGGTGAGCACGTAGCCGGCGCCGCGCCGCGTGTGGATCAGCGGGTGCTCCGAGCCCGCGTCGATCTTGCGCCGCAGCCGGTTGATGTAGACCTCGATGGAGTTGGAGGCGGGGTCGTACCGCTCGTCCCACACCTTGTCCGAGATCTCCGCGCGCGCCACCACGCGCCCCGTGTTGCGCGCGAGGTACTCCAGCAGCGAGTACTCCTTGGTGGTGAGGATGACGTGGATTCCACCGCGGGTGGCGGTCTGCGCGTTGGTGTCCAGCTCCAGGTCCGCCACGCGCAGGACGGCCGGCGCCAGCGTCTCGCCGCGGCGCAGGAGGGCGCGCAGCCGTGCCCGCAGCTCGCCGAGCGCGAACGGCTTCACCAGGTAGTCGTCGGCGCCCAGCTCCAGCCCGTTGATGCGGTCGTCCACGGAGTCGCGCGCGGTCAGGATCAGCACGCGCGCCGCGTTTCCCCGCTCGCGCAGCCTGCGCAGCACCTCGAACCCGTCCGGCTCCGGGATGCCGATGTCGAGCACGATGGCGTCGTACGGGTTCACGTTGGCCAGAAAGAGCGCATCCTTTCCCGCGTGCGCCACGTCCACGGCGAACGCGTTCTCGCGCAGGTACCTCTCCACCGCGCTCGCCAGCCGCGCCTCGTCCTCCACAACCAGGATGCGCATTCAGTTCCGCGCGGTAAAAGGCGTCACACAGAGAACACGGAGAGGAACGACAAGCCGCGGAGAACCCCTTTTCTGTTCTTGCCCGTATTCTCTGTGGCTCTGTGTGAGGCCCGCCGTTCCTTCGCGCTCAGTCGATGGGCTTGAGGTTGGCGACGATGGCGGCGCGCCGTGGCTCCAGGAACGGCGGCAGCACCACCTTTTCGCCGAGCGTCGCAGCGTCCTCGTCCACCCCGAATCCCGGGCCGTCCGTGGCGATCTCGAACAGGATACCGTTCGGCTCGCGGAAGTACAGGCTCTGGAACCAGAAGCGGTCCACCTCGCCGCTGTTGGGGATGCGCAGCGCGGTGAGGTGTCGCGCCCACGCCTCGTAGTCCGCGTCCGGAATGCGGAAGGCGACGTGGTGCACGCCCCCCGCGCCCCCGCGCGCCACCGGCAGATCCGGCTGCTCCGCCACGTGGAGCTCCGCGCCCGCTCCTCCGGGGCCCATCTCGTACACGTGCACGGTATGCTTTGCGCTCTCCGGGTGCGGATAGGTGCGCACGGGGCGCATGCCGAGCGCGTTCCGCAGCAGCGCGTCCGTAGGCGCCAGAGAGGGCACGCTCAGCACGATCGGCCCCAGCCCGCGGATCTGGTGCTCGGCGGGCACGGGGCTCCGCTCCCACGGGTGCGCCTCGCCGGCGCCGCCGTCGTCGACCAGCGAGAGGCGCTGCCCCTCGGGGTCTTCCAGGTCCAGCGTCAGCCGCCCGTCCCGCTCCACCAGGTCGCCTGATGTGACGCCCTTTTCGCGCAGGTAGGCGGCCCACCACTGCATCGACTCCGCACCCGCCACGCGCAGGTGCGTGCGCGTGATGGAACGCGTGCCGCGCCGCTCGCGTTGCACCGGCCAGTCGAAGAAGGTGAGGTCGCTCCCCGGGCTCCCCACCGCGTCCGCGTAGAAGAGGTGGTACGCGCTCACGTCGTCCTGGTTCACGGAGCGCTTCACCAGCCGCATCCCCAGCGTGCGCGTATAGAAGAGGTGGTTCCCGCGGATGTCCGCCGAGACCGCCGTCAGGTGGTGGATGCCAGTCAGCTCCATGCGATCCTCTCGTGGTGTGCCCACATCGGGCGGTGATCTCCGGACGGCGCCTGCATGAACCCCGCCTGCGATCCACGACCCATGTAGTACAGTTAAAGAACTTACACCGCTTAACTAAATGTGTCTAGTGCACCCGTCCGGGAGCGGGATCACGCATCGCTCGCGGCGTGCAGGCCAACGCGGCGCAGCAACTCGGTCGCCGTGGCGCGCTCGGCGGGGTCGAGGACGGAGAAGGCTTCCTCGATGGCGGCGGCGTGCTCCGGGAAGATGCGCTTCACGAAGGCGGTGCCGTCGTCCGTGAGGTGCGCGTAGTAGGCGCGCCGGTCGCGGTCGCAGCGGCGGCGCTCCACCAGGCCCCGCGCCTCCAGCCGGTCCACCAGGTAGGTGACGCCGGCGTTGGAGACGAGGATCTTCTCCTTGAGCTCGCTCAGCAGCAGCGGGCCCTTGTGGTGCAGCGCCTCCAGCACCCCGAACTCCGCCACGGTCAGCCCGTGCCGCGCCACGTCCGCCTGCGCGCGCGCCGCGACCGCCGCGTGCGCCCGGGCGAAGACGACCCAGAGGCGGAGGGACTCGGCTTGTGCGTCGCGTGGCGGCATCGGCATCCCCGGTTGAATTTTCAGAACTAAAATGTCAAGCGACGCCGGGAGTGTCAAGGTGGCGCGGCGGCCGGGTGGCCGCCGCGCCCGTACCGTCAGGCGGCCAGCTTGGCCGCGACCTGCACCAGGCGCCGCGCCTGGTGGCGGATGGTGGCCTCGTCCTCGGGGCCCACGGTGCCCGACTGGGTGACGCTGGCGCCGTACGGGTTGCCGCCGCTGGCGAAGATCGCCGGGTCGGTGTAGCCGGGCGGCACCAGGATGGCGCCCCAGTGCATGAAGGTGGTGTACATCCCGATCAGCGTCGTCTCCTGCCCGCCGTTGTTGTTCTGGGCGCTGGTCATGGCGCTCACCGCCTTGTTGGCCAGCCCGCCGCGGCCCCACAGCGGCCCCAGCTGGTCGATGAAGGCGCGCATCTGGCTCGCCGACACGCCGAAGCGGGTGGGGGCGCTGAAGAGGATGGCGTTAGCCCAGTCCATGTCTTCCAGGGTGGCCTCGGGTACGTGCGCGGTGCGCTCCGCCTGCGCCTTCCACGCGTCCTGCCCGTTGACGACGCCCTCGGGCGCCGTCTCGCGCACCTTGAGGAGCCGTACTTCCGCCCCCTCGGCCTGCGCCGCTTCCGCGGCGATCTCGGCCATCCGGTGGTTGGTGCCGTAGGTGCTGTAATAGACGATCGCCAGCCGCACGTTTGCCATCTTTCCTCGCTCTGCTTTCCCCGTTGGCCGCCGGCGCCACTCCGAGGGCTCCGGCAAGAAGTGTTTCAGCGCTTAAGCAAGTGATGGGCCACGCCGGGACGCGGCGGGGCTCACGCGTGCGGCGCCCCCGGGGCGTGTGCCTGGGCGCCTCACGGCACCGAGCGTGCAAGGGGCGCCCGCGTTCGCGAAGTTCCGCTACTGCCGTTTGCAATCGAGGTAACTCTTTGTCATCGCAACCGATCGACGCCGCCCGGAGCGGCACCTTCATGCTGGGCGGCGACCTTCCGGTCAACCGGCTGGGCTTCGGCGCCATGCGCATCACGGGGACGGGGATCTGGGGTCCGCCCGCCGACCGCGCGGAGGCCATCGCGGTGCTGCGGCGCGCGGTGGAGCTGGGGGTGAACCTGATCGACACCGCCGAGGCGTACGGCCCGCACGTGAGCGAGGAGCTGATCCGCGAGGCGCTGCACCCGTACCCCGACGGCCTCGTGATCGCCACCAAGGGCGGGTTCGACCGCCCCGGCCCGGACCAGTGGGAGACGAACGGGCGCCCGGAGCGGCTCCGCGAGGGGGTGAAGGGGAGCCTGCGCCGCCTCGGCCTGGAGCGCATCGACCTGTACCAGCTCCACCGCATCGACCCCGACGTCCCCGCCGACGAGCAGTTCGGCGCCCTCGTCGAACTCCAGCGCGAGGGGAAGATCCGGCACATCGGCCTTTCCGAGACGACGGTGGAGGAGATCGAGGCGGCGCGGCGCCACTTCCCGGTCGCGTCGGTGCAGAACCGCTACAACCTGGGCGACCGCGAGTGGGAATCGGTCGTGGACCACTGCGACCGCGAGGGGATCGGCTTCATCCCCTGGTACCCGCTGGCCGTGGGCAAGCTGGCGGAGGACGGCGGCCCGCTGGCCGAAATCGCGGCGCGGCACGGTGCGCGCCCGGCGCAGGCCGCCCTCGCCTGGCTCCTGCGGCGCACGCCCGTCATGCTCCCCATCCCCGGCACCTCCAGAGTCAAGCACCTGGAGGAGAACGTCGCCGGGGCGGGGATCGAGCTGTCCGAGGAGGACTTCACGAGCCTGGCCTCCTGAGCGTCCAGCGCTCCTCCCGCGTCCTGGCGTGCACGGATTGGTGGCCTGGAACCTGCTCGCTGCGCCCAAGAACCGGGGTTGAAGCCGAGGCGGTGAGCGGGGACCATCCCGCTGTTGCCGACGATCTTCACCGCCGGCTTCCCCTATGCAGGCGTCCCGGAGCGGGACCGGTGCACACGGACGTGATCCTGAGAGCCACCGATGCAGGCGTGCCGATTCAAACTCGCGAGGTGGGCCGCCGCGCTGGGCGGCGCGATCCTGTCAGGGGCGGCCATGCGGTGTAGTCCGCCGCCGGGCCCGCCCCCGTCCGCGCAGCGGAGTCCGTGCCGCCCCGTGAGCGGCCTCGCCGAGCTGCTGCGGCCGGGCGGCGCGGTCGTGCTGCTCGGCGAGTTGCACGGCACGGAGCAGTCGCCGGCGTTCGTCGCCGACGTGCTCTGCGCTGCAGCGCGAGAGGGCATCCCCGTGGCGCTGGGGCTGGAGATCCAGCCCGCCGAGCAGGCGCGCATCGACCGCTACCTGGCCTCCGGCGGGGGGGCGGAAGACCGGGCGGACCTCCTGGCGGGACCCTTCTGGCGGCCGTCGCTCCTGGACGGGCGGACGAGCGAGGCCATGCTGCGGCTCATCGAGCGCGCCCGCGCCCTGCGCGCCGCCGGATCGGCCGTTCGCATCCTGGCGTTCGCGCCGGACCTTCCCGAGCCCGGGGCGCGCGATCGTGCCATGGCCGACATCGTGGCCGCGGCCGCCCGCGAGCGTCCGGGCGACCTGCTGGTGGCCGTAGCCGGCAACGTGCACACCCGCCTCACGGTTGGCACCTCGTTCGACAGCACCTTCGTCCCCATGGGCTACTACCTGGCCCGCGACCTCGCCGGCCGGCGCCTCGTGAGCCTCAGGATGTCGTACGACGGCGGCAGCGCCTGGACGTGCCGGCCCGCGGAAGACGACGAGAACAAGATCGTGTGCGGCCCGCACCCGCTCGGACCCCAGCCGGGCGCCGCGGCCTGGTCGGTGAGCCTGGACGCCGAGCCGGGCGGCCCGATCAGCGGCCACTACGGAGTCGGCGCCCTCACGCCGTCGCCCCCCGTCACGCCTCCGGCCGCGAGCGACTGACCCCCGCGCTCGCGGCTCCTGCCCCCCGCGACCCACCCATCCGCCGCCCCCTTCTTCCCGCCCGGGGGTGAAGCGCTCGCTGCCCTCCATTCGCACGACGGGCGAGATGCTTGACCAGCTCTGCACCTCGCTGTAATATATTTGCTGACGGCTAAAGAGAGTGCGTCGAAGGCTGCTTGCATCCTCCTCCCGGGTTTCTCCGGCAGGCCTCAAGCCTGCTCCTGATGTCTTCCACTTCGTCCCGCGGCCAGGAGTATCGAGGTGAACACCTGCTGTCCGTTGGGAAGATCGAGGCCTGGAACGTGAGTTCGCTTGAGTGCTGCATCCGTTTGTGCAAGGAGCTTTTCGTTTGCAAGACATAGTATACGCCAAAGTATATTACATCAGGAACAATCCGCCTGGTGTATCCCGGGCCGCATGCCGGCCCCCTTCACGACTCACCGCAAGGAGTAGAGACCATGTCGATTGAACTGGAAGGCCTCGGTCAGCGTCTCATCCCGATCCGCTCCCACGAAGCACAGGAAGTGCTCGGGGGGACCGCTGAAGAATCGGGTGAATCCCAGGGCGGCTACACCTATGTCTATGGGACGACGACGGTACCCGGCGGCGGAACGGAGTCGGACAGGTATATCGGCGATGAATGGAGTTGACGAGGGGCGCGCGCACTCGTCGTCCGCGTGATCGGAGGGGAATGGCGGGGGGAGAGCCAGCGGACCGCGAGCCCCGATTCGGCCAATCTCAACCCGTCATCCCGTCTGATCCTGCACCCATTCCCTATGTACAATTCACCGCGCGTTTTGAGACAACGTACATGACACTTGACGAATTATGAACCGCGGTTTAATCATAGGAAACAAGTGACGGATATCGTGTGAGAGACACTCGCAGCTCGCCCGGCGCTCCGGCCCATCTGGGACCGGGACGAGGCACCGGGGCCGAAGAGCGCGGATGCCGGATGTTTGCCCTCCAGCGCGGGTCGATCCATCCCGTTCGCTACCGCACGGTGGCAGAATGGGGACGGTAGTCTCTTGAGAGCTGGAGCCGAAGAGGTGATGGGTCCCACAACCCTGTATCACTTGGAAGCTGCATCGCCCGACCGGGCGATCCTCCAGCGAGATGCGATGAGAATAACCCGGGGGACGACCGAAACCGTCCTCCCCCGTGACATTGGGCCGCTCCCGGCAAACTACACCACATCCTACACTACTGGAGAGAATCATGACCAATCAACTCGAGCGCCTGGACCAGTCCTTCGCGATGGTGAGCACCGACGAAGCACGCGAGATCCTCGGCGGCATGGCCGAAGAGTACGACGCCGTGGGCGGCGGATCGACCTTCTCCGGGTCGGACGTCAACACCACGTCGGGCGGCACGACCACCCCCGACAAGACTGTCGACGACTCCTGGAGCTGAAGCACCGCAGTGAAGCTGGCTGTAACCTCCGACTGAACTGAATGCCGCCGGGAGCGGCCCCAGACAGTCCGGGTGAGCCGATTCACACGGAGCGGGAGTTTCAGGTAAACGGCGAGCAGAAAGGCGCGGAGACTCCGCACCGCGCCAGCCTCCGCATCCCAACACCGAAGCATGCGCATGCCGAGCTGGACTCCACTTCCCGGGGGCGCGCAGCCGCCGGGCTCGCCCGAGCTGTTGGTGCTGAGCCAGGGCGCTGGCGAGTCGACCACTGAGCAGGTACTCGACTGGCTAAGGCACGAAGGGGTGCGCGCCGTCCGCCTGAACGGCGACGACTTCAACGGCACCCTTCCCTTCGCCCTCCGCCTTGGCGGCAGTACTCCCGATTCCTTCCGGGTGTGGATGGACGGCGAGCCGATCGACCTGGTGCGGCTCCCGTTCGGCTGGTTCCGGCGCTGGCACAGCCGCTCAAATCTTCAGTATCTGCTGGAGGGCCACGAGACGGTTGAAGAGGCTTCGATGGGGCGCCAAGTCTTCGACTTCCTGACCAGCGAGCTGCGCGAGCTCCGGCAGGTGGTGGTCGAGACCTTCGCGGGGGAGCGGGGGCTGTCCACGCCCGGGAGGACGGGGAGGAACAAGCTCTCGGTGCTGCAGCTTGCGGCAGCGCAGGGGCTTCGCATTCCCGCCACGCTCGTCACCAACGACCGCGACCACCTGCGGAGCTTCCTGGGCGAGCACGGGCGCGTTGTCACCAAGCCGATCGGCAACTGCATGTCCGTCGACGTTCCGGACAGCAACTTCGTGATGTTCACCTCGGCCGTGGAAGAGGAGCTGGTGGACCGGCTCCCGCCGCGGTTCTTCCCCTCGCTCTTTCAGGAGCGGGTGGAGAAGGCGTACGAGCTGCGCGTCTTCGTACTGGACGGGCGTTGCTGGTCGATGGCGATGTTCTCCCAGCGCAGCGAGCAGACCAGCGTCGACTTCCGGGGAGACTACGGCAGCGGGACGAGCCGCAGCGTCCCCTACCAGCTTCCGGCCGAGGTCGAGCAACAGTTGCTCCGGACGATGGAGGCGGTGAAGCTGCGGACGGGGTCGGTGGACCTGATCCGGACGCCCGAAGGGGAGTACGTCTTTCTCGAGATCAACCCGGTGGGGCAGTTCGGGATGGTGTCCATCCCCTGCAACTATTACCTCGAGCGCCACGTCGCCCGATTCCTCCGCGCGGAGTGCCGTCATGAGCAAGCTTGAGCCCCTGGCCACCTGCCTTCCGCCGCGGATGCAGGTGGACGAGCAGACGCCGGTCATCTACTGGCTCACCCACGACCACCCGCGGATCCTGACGTGGGTGTGGGTACCCAGCGAAACCCATCGCAGCACCGGATCCTACTGCACGCCGCCCGTGAAGCCGATCTCGCGCTGCTTCCAGCCCCGCGGGTAGGTTCGCCGCGCACACGGAAAACGAAAGGCCGCCGTCCATGCCATTCCGACTGTACGCAAACTGCATCGCCGTGCGCGGGGCGCGCCGGGGACTGATCTGCGATCTTCAGCGCCGCCGCTACTACCCCGTGCCCCTGAGCCTGCTCGACACGCTTGAACGCCACCGCGACCATGAGCGCGACGAGGTGTACGCCGGCTACTCCCCGGAAGCGCGCGGCGTGCTCGACGAGTACTTCGCCGCGCTCACGGGCCAGGAGCTGGGCTGGTGGTGCGACGAGCCCGACCGCTTCCCGGAGATGGAGCTGGCCTGGGACTACCCGGGCAGCGTGTCCAACGCCATCATCGACACGGGGCCTGAGAGCGACCACGACTACGGCGAGATCTTCCGGCAGCTGGACGACCTGGGGTGCCGGACGGTGCAGCTGCGCTTCTTCGCGCCGGTGGCGCTGGCGCGGATGGACGAGATTCTGGCGGAGACCGACACCAGCGGCTTCCGCTCCATCGAGCTGCTCCTTCCCTTCACCCACGAGACCGATGACGAAGGCCTGGGGGGCCTCATAGCCCGGCACCCGCGGGTGCTCTCGCTGTTCTGCCACTCCGCTCCCGAGCGGCGGCTGGGCCCGGCTCCCTTCATCACGGCGACCATCGCGTACCACACCGAGCGGCTAGACTCGTCCGCGCACTGCGGGCAGGTGCACCCGGCGTACTTCGTGGTCTCTCTCCCCCTCTTCACCGAGTCGCAACGCCACAACAGCTGCCTGAACCGCAAGGTATCGGTGGACGAGCACGGCGAGATCCGCAACTGCCCCTCGATGCCGGGAAGCTACGGCAACGCGCGCGACACCTCGCTGCACAGCGCGGTGGCGCGGGCCGACTTCCGCGAGGTGTGGGAGATCAACAAGGACCAGATCGAGGTGTGCAGGGACTGCGAGTTCCGCCACATCTGCACCGACTGCCGCGCCTTCGTGCGCAATCCGGACGACCGGTATTCGAAGCCGTCCCGGTGCGCCTACGACCCGTACACGGCTACCTGGAAGGCCGAGCCCGCTCCCGGCCAGCTGACCGCGGCCCCCGCGATGGCTGCCGCCGCGGGCTGACGTCCATGTCCACGAGCACTCCCACGCGACCCCGGCTGCGGGCCAAGTTCCCTTTCTACAAGCAGCACGACGCCTTCGACTGCGGCCCCAGCTGCGTGCGGATGGTGGCTCGCCACTACGGGAAGACGGTGGGGCTGCAGACGCTCCGCGACCGCATGTTCCAGGACCGGCAGGGCGTGTCGCTGCTGAACGTGAGCTACGTGGCCGAGTCCATCGGCTTCCGCACCGTGTCGGCGAAGACGGACTTCGAGTCGCTCGCCGAGAAGGCGCCCCTCCCCTGCATCGTGCACTGGAACCAGAACCACTTCGTGGTGGTGCACCGCATCGCGAAGGGGCGCGTGTACGTGGCCGACCCGTCGCGGGGGCTGACCAGCTACCCGGCCGAGGAGTTCGTGCAGCGCTGGGCCTCCATCCCGTCCAACGGAAAGCAGCTGGGGATCGTCCTGCTGCTGGAGCCCACCGCCACGCTCTATTCGCAGCAGGACGATGGCGAGGAGGACCACCGCAGCCTCGGGTTCCTGCTGCGCTACGCCAGCGGCTACCGGAGCTACTTCGTGCAGGTGGTGCTGGGGATGCTGCTGGTGAGCATGCTGCAGCTCCTCTTCCCCTTCCTCTCGCAGGCGCTCGTCGACCACGGCATAGGGCGGCAGGATCTCAACTTCGTCAACGTGGTGCTGGCCGCGCAGCTGATGCTCATCTTCAGCCGCACGGTGGTGGAGTTCCTGCGCAACCGGCTCCTGGTCTACGTCGGCACGCGGGTCTTCATCTCCATCACCGCGGACTTCCTGCTCAAGCTCCTCCGGCTCCCGGTCTCCTTCTTCGACCAGCGCCAGATCGGCGACATCACGCAGCGGATCAGCGACAACCAGCGCATCCAGCAGTTCGTCACCACCACCACGCTCAACGTGACCTTCTCCACGATGAGCCTGGTGGTGTTCAGCGCGGTGCTGGCCTGGTACAGCCTGGCGATCTTTGGGGTGTTCGTGCTCGGAAGCGCCCTGTACGTGGGGTACATCTTCCTCTTCCTCTCCAGGCGGCGCGACCTGGACCACCGGCGCTTTTCCGAGCAGGCCAAGAGCTACAACGCCGTCGCCGAGATCATCACCGGGATGCCGGAGATCAAGGTGGCCAACGCGGAGCAGGTGAAGCGCTGGGGGTGGGAGCGCATCCAGGCGCGGCTCTTCCGGGTGCAGCTGCAGTCGCTCTCGCTGGACCAGGCGCAGGACGGCGGCGCGATGCTCATCAACGAGGTCAAGAACGTGCTGGTGACCGTCCTGGCCGCCAAGCAGGTGATCGACGGCACGATGACGCTGGGGATGCTGCTGGCCATCCAGTACATCATCGGGCAGATGAACGGCCCCATCGCCCAGCTGGTGGCCTTCGTCCACTCGGTGCAGGACGCCAAGATCAGCCTGGAGCGCCTGGCGGAGATCCACGAGAAGCCAGACGAGGAGCAGGTCGAGTCCACGATCCACCTCCTCCCGGAGCGCCGCGACCTGGAGCTGCGCGGCGTCACCTTCAGCTACGGTGGCCCCGGGGCCACCCCGGTGCTGGAGGGGATCGACCTGACCATCCCCGCGGGAACGGTCACGGCCATCGTGGGGCCGAGCGGGAGCGGAAAGTCCACACTGCTGAAGCTGCTGCTGAAGTTCTACGAACCCACTGCGGGGGAGATCTCGCTGGGGGGAATCCGCCTGGGGCTGGTGGCGAACCGCGTCTGGCGGGGGAGTTGCGGCGTGGTGCTGCAGGACGGGCAGATCTTCTCCGATACCATTGCGGGCAACGTGGCCTTCGGCGCAGAGACGGTCGACCTGCGCCGGCTGGTGGATGCGGCCCGGGTGGCGAACATCCACGAGTACGTGGAGCGTCTCCCCATCGGCTACAACACGCGGATCGGGCGCGAGGGGGTGGGGATGAGCGAGGGGCAGAAGCAGCGGCTGCTGATCGCCCGGGCCGTGTACAAGGACCCCGCGTTCCTCTTCTTCGACGAAGCCACCAGCGCGCTGGACGCCAACAACGAGCGGGTCATCATGGACAACCTGCGCAGCTTCTTCCGGGGGCGCACGGTTCTGGTGATCGCGCACCGGCTCTCCACCGTCCGCGACGCCGACCAGATCGTGGTGCTGGAGCAGGGACGGGTGGTGGAGCGCGGGACGCACGACGACCTGACGGCGCTGCGCGGGCGCTACTATACGCTGGTGAAGAACCAGCTGGAGCTGGGCACGTGAGCGACCCCACCGGCCCGGCGCCCGCCCCCGGCGCGGAGCCCCCGCCGCAGGAAGGCCACTTCGTAACGCTGCCGAACGGCAGGCGGGTCTTCGTGCGCCCGGTGAAGCCCTACCTGGTTGCCGTCGGCGAGGAGAGCACGGCCCAGCCCCACGCCAACGGCGGCGATCCGCCCCCCGCTTCACCCCCGGAGCGTCCCGCGCCCGCCGCCGATCCCGGCGCATCGCGGGGGATGCCGGAGCTCCCGGAGGGGGAGCTGCAGGAGATCGTCTCCATCGTGCCCGGGGCACTCGTCCGGTGGGGGATCACGGCCATCGCGGCGGTCACCGTGGTCCTGCTGTCGATCGCCGCGGTGGTGCGCTACCCGGTGGTGATCGGGGGAGCGGCCACGGTGACCACCCCGGAGGCGCCGGTGCGGCTCGCGGCGCCCGCGGGCGGCGAAATCCAGAGCCTGCTGGCCCGCGACGGCCAGGCGGCCCGTGCCGGTGACGTGCTGGCCGTGCTGCGCAACCCGGCCGACTACCGCAGCGTGCTGGCGATGCGCGGGGCGCTGAAGGCGTCCGCGCAGGGTGAGTTCCCCGCATTGGGCGGCACGGGAACGGGCCTCGGCGCCCTGGGCGACATCATGCTGCCGCTGGCGGCCTACGAGGCCGCGCGCGCCGAGCTGGCCGCCCATGCGCGCGACCCCCTCGGTCCCGGGCGCGCCGCCTCGCTGCAAACCCAGATCGAGCGGCAGCGGGCGCTCTACACCTCAGCCGTCGCCCGCATCGGCCTGCTGGAGACCGATACGGCTCTGGCCGGGCGAGAGCGGATGCGCAGCCGCGAGATGGTGGCCCGGCAACTCCTATCGCCCGCGGAGGGAGAGAAGGCGGAGACCGCGTATCTCGCCAAGCTGCAGGCGTTGGAAAGCGGCCGCAACGAGGTCCTGTCACAACAGATGCGGGTCGCGGAACTGGAGCGCTCACTTCTGGAGGCCAGCCAGTCGCGCATCGACGTAGGCCGGAAGCTCCGCCAGGACGCCGAGAAGGCGCTGGCGGCGCTTCAGGAGGCGCTCGCCCAGTGGGAGACGCGGTATCTGCTGCGGGCCCCGGTTGCGGGACGCGTGAGCTTCTTCCGCCGCCTGGCCGAGGGGCAGTACGTGGCCCCGGGCGATCCGGTGATCGCGGTGGTCCCCCACACGGGACGTCCGGTTGCGCTGGTGCGGGTCTCGGACCATGGGATCGGGCGGGTGCGCCCGGGGCAGCGCGTGATCTTTCGGTTCTTTGCCTACCCGTACCAGGAGTTCGGAACGGTGGAGGGGGTGGTGCGTGGGCTCTCCCTGGTCGCCAACGAGCCGGCCGCCCAATCGGAGGGGCGCCCCGAGTACCTGGTCAGGGTGGATCTGCCGCGCGGGTTGATCACCAACCAGGGGACGAGGCTGCCGCTGCACCAGGAGATGGGGGCGCGGGCCGAGATCGTGGCCGAGAACCAGAGCGTGCTGCAGCGCCTCCTGGCCCAGTTTACCCGCGGCGCGCGCTGAGATACGCTCGCTGCAACTGCATGGCTTACACAGAGACACAGAGCCACGGAGAGAACCGCAAAAGGTTTTCCCTGTGGCTTTCAGTTCTTTCAGTGGCCCCTGTGTGATGCTTTTCTCTGTTGTTCCCTCCCTGCGTCTCTGCGCCTCTGCGTGAGACAGGAATGGTATGACACACCCGACCCGGAAGGAACCGCAAGCCACAGGGAAAACCACCTCTCTGTGGCTCTTTCGTCTGCTCTTCTCAGAAACCTGATGCAAACCTTGCGCGGGGGAACGGCTCTTGCTCGCGTGGATCACGGGCCGACGAGGGAGCGGCGTTGCACGGGAGCGCGGGAAAGGAAGGTGGCGGATGAACGAGCGGATGGCGGCGCTGGTGCTGGCGGAGGGGGTGGCGGCGCGGCGCAGCGCCGGGGGTGAGATGCTCCTCTTCCGCAGCGGCGAGCCGCGGGGGCGCACGGTTGCCGAAGCGATCGCGGCCGGGTGGGCCAGCGTGGACAAAGAGGAGCCGCGCAGGGCTCCGGGCACGCCGCGGCGCGAGAACTGGACCCTTTCGGACACCCAGACCGCCGCGCTGGGAAGGCTGTTCAGAGAGGCGCTCGGCGCGACGCGGCAAAGCGGGGGAGTGGCACGCCAGGGGCGAAGGGTGTAGCTTCCAAACATTCGGCGCGCCGATCCTCCCCTCGCATCGGCACGGCGGCCCGAGCCATCGGCGCCGCGCCGCCGCGGAACGTGGCCTTTACGTGGCCCGTCCCCTTCCGCGCGCACCTTCCCCAGCATCCCCGCTCCAAGCCCCACCGCATGGATCCAGGTATTCCCTCCACCGCACCCCCGTCCGCGGGGCACTCGCCGCTCGTGTCGGTGGAGTGGGACGCCGACGGGCGGGTGACGCGCTGGCCCGCCGAGGCCGAGGCGCTCTTCGGGTGGCGCGCGGACGAGGTGCTGGGGAAGCGCTCTGCCGACTGGCCCTTCGTTCACCCCGACGACCGCGCGGCCGTCCGCGAGCGCACCCTGGAGATGGTGCGCGGGACGGCGCGCCAGACGCTTTCCATCAACCGCAACGTCACGAGCGACGGGCGCATCCTGCACTGCGAGTGGTACAACACCGCCGTGGTGGATGCGGCCGGCGAGCTGGTCGCGCAGCTCTCGCTGGTGCTGGACGTAACCGCGCGCGAGCGTGCCTTCGCGGAGATGCAGGATGCGCGCGCCGCCGCCGAGCGCGCCGCGGAGCGCACCCGCGGCCTGCAGTGGGTGACCGCCGCCCTGTCCGAGGCGCTGACCCCCGCCGAGGTGACGCGCGTCGTGATGGAGCAGGGGATCGCGCTGCTGGGCGCCGCGGCCGGCGTGGTGGTGCTGCTGGACGCGGAAGGCGAGCGGCTGGAGCTCGTGGAGCACCGCGGCTATCCGGAGCACATGATGGAGGGGTGGCGCAGCTTTCCGGTGGCCGTGCGCGTGCCGCTGGCGGACGCCGCGCGCACCGGGGAGCCGGTCGCGCTGCGCTCGCTGGCGGAGCGCGCGCGCCTCTATCCCGCCCTCGCGAATACGCCGACCCCGTACCCGGCCATCCTCTCCGTTCCCCTTTCGGTGGAGGGTGAGGTGCTGGGCGCGCTGGGGCTCAGCTTCGCCGCCGAGCGCGAGCTGGGTGAGGAGGAGGTCGATCTGGCGATGGCGCTGGCGCGGCAGTGCGCGCAGGCCGTCCACCGCGCCACGCTCTACCAGCGCGAACGCGAGGCCCGGCGCGAGGTGGAATCGCTCGGCGAGCGGCTGCACCTCGCCCTCGATTCCGCGAACATCGGGACGTGGGACTTCGACCCCGTCTCTGGCAAGCTGAGCTGGGACAGGCGGTGCAGGGAGATCTTTGGCGTGGGACGCCGCGTGCGCGTGGACTACCGCTCCTTCCTCGCCGCCATCCACCCCGAAGACCGCGCGGTGACGGACGCGGAGGTGCAGCGGGCGCTGGACCCGGCCGGGACGGGCGAGTACATCGTGGAGTACCGCATCCGCGGCGGCGAGGGCGCGGTAAGCTGGGCGCTGGCCCGCGGGCGCGCCTTCTTCGAGGGCGAGGGAGAGGCGCGCCAGGCCACCCGCTTCATCGGCACCATCCTGGACGTCACCGAGCGCGTGCGCGCTCGCCGCCGCACGGAGCTGCTCGCCGACGCCGGGACCGCGCTCGCCGTGTCGTCCGACGCGGAGGGGGTGCTGCGCGCGCTGGCCCGCATCGGGGCGACGCGGCTGGCCGCGGGGTGCGCCGTCTTCCTGGCGAGCCCGGACGGCGCGCCCGAGCAGGTGGAGTCCGCCGTGCGCGAGCGGGGCGAGGTGCGCTTCCTCGGTCGCCCGGCGCCGTCGCTCCTCCCGGCGGGACACCCGGTGGCGCGCGTCCTCCTCACGGGCCAGGCCGAGCTCATCCCCACCGATGAATTGCTGGCGGGGCTCTTCGGGGCGGGGGAGTGGGGGCGCGGCGCGGTGGTGCCGATGCGCGTGGACGGGCGCATCATCGGCGCCATCGTGCTGGCGGGCGGGGCGGAGGAAGGGTGGGGCACCGAGGAGCTGGCGATGGCCGAGGAGCTGGCCCGCCGCGCCGCGCTGGCCGTGGAGCGGGCGCGGCTGTACGAGCGCGCCCTCGCCGCCAACGTCGCCAAGAGCCAGTTCCTGGCGACGATGAGCCACGAGATCCGCACCCCCATCAACGCCATCATCGGCTACGCGGAGCTGCTGGAGATCGGCATCGCCGGGCCGCTCACCGAGGGGCAGGCGGGGTACCTGGAGCGCGTGCGCTACAGCAGCCGGCACCTGCTGGGGCTGATCAACGACATCCTCGATCTCGCCAAGGTGGAGGCGGGGGAGATGCGCTTCGCCCGCGAGCGGGTGCCCGCGGAGGAGGCGGCCGCCTCGGTGGTGGCGATGATCCTTCCGCAGGCGGAGGCCAAGGGGGTGCGGCTGGCGGCGGAGGTGTGCCAGGCCGGCGCCGAGCTGCTGGGCGACGGCGACCGCATCCGCCAGGTGCTCCTCAACCTCGTCTCCAACGCGGTCAAGTTCACGCACGCGGGCGGGCGCGTGACGGTGCGCTCCGGCACCTCCTCCGCCCCGCCGCCGGGGACTCCGCTCCCCGGCACCGGCCCGTGGGGCTTCGTGGAGGTGGCGGATACGGGGATCGGCATCCCGGGGGAGCAGCTCGCGCGCATCTTCGACCCCTTCACGCAGGTGGACGGAACCCACACTCGGCAGCAGGGCGGCACCGGACTGGGGCTGGCGATCTCGCGCACGTTCGCGCGGCGCATGGGGGGCGAGGTGTCCGTGTGGAGCATGCCGGGCGAGGGCTCCGTCTTCACCCTCTGGCTCCCCGCCGCCGAGCTGCCCGTGGCCGAGGCGCCCGCCGCCGCCGCCGTGCCCAGCGAGGTGCCGGGGCTGGCCAGCGTGGGCCGCGTGCTGGAGGAGCGGGTGGAGGAGGTGCTCGCCGCCTGGACGCAGCGCATCGGGCGCGACCCCGCGCTTCCCCACGCGCGCGGCGTGGAGTGGGTGCAGCTGGAGTACGCCCTGCTCTTCGAGGAGGCGGAGCGCGTCCTGCGCCGCCACGTCTCCGCCCTGACCGACGCGGACCCCGGCCCGGCGCTCGAAGTGGTGCGCGGGGTGATCGACCGCGCGGCGGAGCTGGCGGTGGAGGGGCACGCCGTTCCCCACGAGATCGTCGCGGCGATCGCGGAGGCGGACCGCGTGATCGGCCGCACGCGCCAGGCGGTGCGCCGCCTGCACGGGCGCGTGGAACCGCGCAGGCGGACGGACGCCGGCGAGGGGCGCTAGCGGCCCCCCGCCCGGCGGGTGCATATTGAACGCTCACCCGCGCTCCCGCCTGGACGACCATGGCCTACAGAGAGTTCACCGATTCGGCCGGCGTCGTGTGGCGCGCGTGGGACACGTATCCCAGCTCCGCGTCCAACGTGCGCTCGGTGTACGCGGCGGGGTGGCTCGGCTTCGAGAGCCCCACGGAGCGCCGCCGCCTGCACCCCGTTCCCGACGGCTGGGCGGAGGCGGAGGACGACACGCTGTGCGCCTGGCTGCGCGCCGCCGTCCCCGTCAAGGCGCGGCAGACTGAGGAGTACCTCAACCAGGTGCGCGGCGGCGCCACCCCCTCCGAAGCACCCGCCGAGCCCCCGACCACCGACGAGTCCCAGAACGCCCAGACCCGCACCGCCCTCATGGACGCCACCCGCGCCGTGGTCGAGCGTGCGCGCTCGGTGATCCGCGTCGTGTCCAACACGCTGGGGCACCCGGACGACGACAAGGGCGGGGGGTGAGGGGGGGCCGGTGTAAGCCCGGCGGTTGAAACCGCTGCAACAACCGCGGGAAACCTGCCTTCGCAGGTTCCGGTGAGCGGTGGCGGTCCGCTGGGCGGGCGCCGGGGCCGCATCGCCGGGGGATGAATCCCCCGGCTGGAACGACGGGAAGGCGGCTGAAGCCGGCTCGAGAAATACGATATCAGGCCCGGAGTCCGCGCAGGCGGACTTTGTGCTTTTGTTGCCGCGAGTTCACTCGCCCCAGGCCCCACAGGCCAACCCCGCCCTACGCCTTCCCCCACCCCCGCAGCGCGAGCTCCTCGGCGCGGTCAAGGAGGCGGCCGAGGATGGAGAGGGCGGTGTCCACGTTGTCGGGGGTGCGGGCGGGGGCCTCGCGGCGCACGTGGGCCTCCACGATCTCGCGGAGCAGGGCGAACTCGGCGCGCAGGGCGCCGGTGCTCCATTCCAGGCGGCGGCGCTGGTCGCCGTGGCGCTCGGAGATCAGGCGCTGGATGTCCGAACCGTCGCGCATCAGCGCGGGCTCGCCGCCGCCCTCGTCCAGCGTCACCAGCGACTTGCCGATGTCCAGCAGGAAGGTGGAGATGTGGTCCTCCAGCTGGGCGCGGTCCAGGTCGCGCGCGCCCGGGATGCGCGGGTCGTCGCGCAGGCGGTCGGCGAGCGACTGCACCAGCTCGTCCGCGCCCTCGGCCACGATGCGCCCCACCTCGCCCAGCCCCGCCACCTCGCCGGCGCGGTCCGGCCAGCGCAGCACGTCCGCGGGGACGGCGGAGACCGACTCGCGGGTGGCGGGGAGCCAGAGGGTGAAGCGCGAGCCCTCCCCCGGGGTACTGGCGACGACGAGGTCGCCGCCCATCAGGCGCGCCAGGTGGCGGCTGATGGCGAGCCCCAGCCCGGTGCCGCCATGCGTGCGCGTGTAGCCGCCGTCCACCTGCGTGAACGGCTCGAAGACGCGCACCTGCTGGTCCGGCGCGATCCCGATCCCCGTGTCGGCCACCTCCATGAGCGTCCAGGGACCGGGGCCGTGCAGCCGCACCTCCTCTGGCGGGGCATGCGCCACGTCGCAGCGGATGGTGACGCTCCCCCCCGCATCCGTGAACTTGATCGCGTTGGAGAGGAGGTTGAGCAGGATCTGCCTCACCCGGTCCTCGTCGCCCACGAAGCGCACCTCGCGGCCGCATTCGGACGCGTCGGAGAGGGTGATCTGCTTGGCGGCGGCCTGTGGCTCCACCAGCTCCAGCGCGGCGCGCGCGGTGGCGCGAAGGGGCGAGGGACGCGCTTCCACCGACATCTCCCCCGCTTCCACCTTGGAGAGGTCCAGAACGTCGTTCACCAGCCCCAGCAGGTGCTGGCTGCTCCGCTGGATGCGCTCCACCTGGTCACGCTGGCCCGGCGTCAGTGACCCTTTCAGCTCCATGTCCAGCAGGTCCGAGTACCCCAGGATGGCGTTGATGGGGGTGCGGATCTCGTGGCTCATCGCGGCCAGGAACTGGGTCTTGGCGCGGTTGGCGGCATCCGCCTCGGCGCGGGCGCGGCGCTCCTGCTGCAGGTAGGTCTCGCGCGCCAGCTCGGCGCGGTGCCGGTCGGTGAGGTCGCCCGCCACGTCCACGAAGCCCAGCAGCTCCCCCCGCTCGTCGCGGATGGCGTTGATCACCACGTGCGCCCAGAAGCGCGTCCCATCCTTTTTGACCCGCCAGCCGTCCTCCTCGAAGCGCCCCTCGCTCGTCGCGATGCGCAGGTGCGTCGCCGCGTGCCCGGCCTCCTCCTCCGGGTAAAAGATGGCGAGCGGCGAGCCCACCACCTCGGCGGCGGTGTAGCCCTTGATCCACTCCGCGCCCTGGTTCCAGCTCGCCACGCGCCCCTCGGGGTCCAGCATCACGATGGCGTAGTCCTGCACCGAGTCCACCAGCAGCCGGAAGCGCCCCTCGCTCTCCTCCAGCGCCGCGCGCCGCCGCTCCGACTCGGTGTAGAGGATGACGCGGCGGAGCGCGATGGCGGCCAGATCGGCCAGCGTGCGCGCGCGGGTGATCTCGTCCTGGCGGAAGGGGGGATGCCCCGCCTCCTGAAGGAGCACGAGGGCGCCCAGCGCGTCCTGCTCGGAGATCAGCGGCACCACCAGCGCCGCGCAGCGCCCGCACGACTCCTCGATGGCCGGGGCGATGGCGCGCGGCTCCTGCGTCACGTCCGGGATCCACTCGGGCTCGTCGCGCTCCAGCACGTCCTCCGCCAGGGAGCCGGCGTACGGCACCGAGGAGCCCAGCGGTGGAAAGCCCTCGCCCGCGCCCGCAACCAGCTTGACGCACGTGCGGCCGTCATCCACCCGCTCCACGAAGGCTGCGCGCGCCTGCGTGGCGGTGAGCGCACCGACCGCGATCCGCCGCAGCACTTCTTCGACCTCGAAGGTCGTCGTGAGGCTGCGCGCGACTTCCGACAGCGCGGCCTCTTCCACGGCGCGGCGGCGGAGCTGGCCGCTCTGCATCTCCAGCAGCGACGCGCGCTCCTGGAGGAGGCGGTTGACCCCTTCCAGCTCGCCCGCCGCGACCTGCTGCGCCCGCGCGTGGCGAGCGAAGAGAACGCTGATGAGGAGCGCCAGCCCCGACGCCAGGAGACCGCCCCCGCCGAGCACCCACATCACGATGGCCCGCCGCCGCCTCTCCTCCTCCCGTTGCGCGTGCAGGATGCGCTCTTCCTCGGCGCGCATGTCGGCGACGATGCCGCGCACCTGGTCCATCAGCACCTTGCCGCGTCCGGTGCGCGTGAGCGCGAGCGCCGGCTCCATCCCGCGCTCCGCGCGCACGCGCACCAGCTCCGCCATGAACGCCATCTTCTCCGCGCCCACGCGGCGCAGCGCCTCTATACGCCGCTGCTGCGAGGGTGTCTCGCTGGTCAGCTCGCGCAGCCGCTCCAAATCACGGCCGAAGCGCTGCGTTCCCGAGCGGTACGGCTCCAGGTAGCGTTCCTCGCCGGTGAGGAGAAAGCCACGCTGCCCCGTTTCGGCGTCGCGCACGTCGGAAAGGGTGGTCTCCAGGCGGATGATGACTTCGTGCGTGCGCGTGACCGCGGCGGTGCTCTCGCGGGAGCGCTGCACGGCCTGGTACGTGAGCGCGCACAGCGCCAGCACCAGGAGGGCGGAGCCGTACGTGGCCAGGAGGCGGACGGGCGTCGACAGTCTCATCGGCAGCAGCGTGGTGCCGCGCGTGGATCTCGGGGCTTGCTCAAAACGGGAGCGCGGTTCGCCGGACGGGGTTCAGCGCGGCGGATGCGCCGCGTGCGCCTTGAACGCAAGAACCGGGGCGTCGCCCTCACCCCCGTCTCGTTACACTCGACTGCCCCCTCTCCCGATAACAGGAGAGGGCTGCGCCCTCCGTCATCGAGAGAGGGGGCTGAACATCGCGGGTTGCACAGGTCCCGTAGGGGCGCGATCTATCGCGCCCGTGTCTCGGGAATGCACCGCAGCCCGCGGCACCCAAGACGGCTTCAGCCGTCTTCCCGTCGTTCCAGCCGGGGGCTTCAACCCAAATCCTGCAAACCAGAGTTTGGGTTGAGCCGCACCACCAGGTTTTCGCTGGTGTGGCGCTTCGCGGCGTGGCGCAGGGGCTCACCACGGCCGCAATTCGACCTCGGAGGGCTCATCCGCACGCGCTCAACAC